>NZ_NFIL01000020.1:0-58678 GCF_002161755.1 Flavonifractor sp. An4
GACCGTGGGCGTGGGACTGGGGGTGGCCGACGGCGTAGCTGTGGGAGTGGGGGAGACCACAGCTATCACCGGGACACTGGGCTGAGGCTCCTGCGGGGGCCGGGTGGCCAGAAACACGCCGCCTCCCGTAGCCACAGCCGCCGCCACCAGCAGAATGGCCACCTTGCTGCCCAGGGTCAGACCCCCGCCCCCGGCACCAACCGCCGCCGAAGCGGAGGCGGCAGCAGTTGCGGTGGAAGCCGCCGAGGTGGAAGCCGCGGTGGTGGCCGCCGCAGCAGAGGAGCCTGCCGCTGCCGCCGCGGTGAGGCCCAGAGCCCCCTTGACGGCCAGCAGCCCCCGCTCCATGGTCTGCGGGTCCACCGCCAGATTCTGCTCCTGGAGCACCATGGCCAGGAAGAGCAGTCCCGGGTTGAGGGCATGGAGCCGCACGCCGTCCCGCTGCTCCCGCTGGAGGATCAGCTTCTCCAGCGCCTTGCGGGCGTAGTTCAGGCGGCTTTTGACGGTGCCCTCGGCACATTCCAGAATGGACGCAATGTGCTTAATGGGGCACTGGTCGTAGTAGTAGAGCATGACGGCGGTGCGCTGCTCGTCGGGGAGCTGGTCCACCAGCTCCCCCAAAATCAGGCCCGTGTCCCGCTCGCACAGGGTATCCTCCGGCGAGGACACGGGTGGGCCGGAATCCAGAAGGTCAAACATAGCCTCCTCCTCCAGAGCGAACTCACGGGAGTCGGTCTGCATCTTCCGCTGATGGAGGGCCAGCCGGACCGCAATGCCACCGATCCAGGACCGCAGGGACTCCGGGTCCTTCAGCTTGTCGATGGAGCGGAACACGGCGATGAATACGTCCTGCACCACCTGCTCGGCCTGATCGGCCTGCCCCAGGATTTTCATGGCCTGGAGATAGACCATGCGATAACAGGCCTGATACAGCCGGGTAAAGACCTCCTCATCCCCCGCCCGAAGCCGGGCTACCGCCTCGGTGTTGGACAAATCGGACAAAAGCTGCATATGACTTCCTCCCTTTGGAACGTTTCTGTCTGTTTGTGTTGGAAAAGGCTCCGCCGGTTTTATCCCGCGAAAATTTTGTCTCACTTTTTCTCCATTGTACCATCATTCCCCAGCCCGAGACAACAAAAGCAGGACGGGCCTTTTCAGGGCCCGTCCTGCTCTGCGGTTGATAAGGTCATTTTTTCTGATTCCGCCTCCGCCTGCGGTCCCTCCGCCTGTTGAGGAAACGTCTGAACTTGTTTCCAAACAGATGGAAGATGGCATACCCGGCGGTGATGGCCACCCCAACAAACAGGATCCGCTGGAGCAGATGGATTACGGAGCCGGAAAACACATCGCTCCAGGTGGCGATATAGTCATACCCGTCGATCCAGGCGGAAAAGATGGCCAGAATGGAGATGATGGCCAGAGAGGTGTCCATCCGCTTGGAATCGTTGCGGTCGATGATGTCGCACTTGGTGTCAAACACCGTCTGCATCTGGGCCTGATTGCGCTGCATGAACGCCAGCTGCTCCTTGATCTTGAAGGCCTGGCGCAGCATATCGATGGACTTCTGGGAGGTGGGGTAGTTCACCTGAATGTCCCAGAAATCAATGGTTTTGGAGAAATTGTCGTAGATATTCTCCACCTGCTTGAGAAACTCCACCGGCTCGTCCACCGCCTTTGAGGTAATGAGGCGGATGATCTCCCGGTCGGCGATCTGGATGGCGGCCTCCTCCAGCAGAATGAGCTCGATGTAAAACAGGGTGATGGACTCCTCGCACAGCCGGTCCCGCAGGGTGGCCTGAAAGTCGGGGGTGAACTGGAGCACCACGTTGCTGTAGGCGCACACGAAGGCCCGGTCATACTGCCCCATGCCCTTTTCCGAGCTGATGGCGGCCACGATCTCCCGGTCCACGATCTCACCGAAATTCTCCCCGTCGGGGTAGATGGTCTCGGCGGCCAGCAGGGAGGCGATCTGGCTGGACTTCAGGCAGCTCTTGGCCTTGGGGATCACCGCAAAGATCTTGGGGGTGCCCCGCTTGATGACCCCATAGTTCAGGCTGACAAAGTCAAAGAAATTGGTGTGGCTGCCGTCCGCTCCCACCACCATCAGATTGTTGCGGATGATGTTGTCCATCAGGTGGCTGATGAGGAAGGGGGAGGAGAGGGAGTACCAGGTCAGCACTCCGCAGTTGCTGTCGGTGTCAATGGAAATGTACAGATCCACGAAGGCGGGAGCGCCGATGGGGTCGCCTGCCTCGTCGTAGCAGTCCACCGTTCCCTCTCTGGTGATCTGGACCGGAATCTTGCCCAGGTAATAGCGCTTAATGCGGCGCTTGAAGCCGGCCAGATCGTCCACATCCTCCAGCTGGGAGGGGACGCCCGCCTCATAGTGGGTGCGGAAGTCCATGTCCTTCAGCAGGGCGGCGGCTTTGCGGTCGGGCTGAGCCGGGCAGTCCTCCAGCAGGTCCATGGACCGGTACTGAACGGGCACCGACACAAACACATCGGGGATCACCGCCCATTCCGCCTGGCGGGAAGGGAGCATCTCCTCCAGCACACGGTTCATCAGGGGCGGGGCGGGATAGGGGGTTTTCTGGACATAAAAGACCCGGTCCCCCGCCATATGCTCCTCATACTGGGCCACGTTGATGAGCCGCTGGTACTGCAAATAGCTGTCGTAGTCCAGCTCCACCACGGACCCCATGGCCAGCTCCCCCTCCCGGGCCACAAAGCAGGCCACGCCGTGGTCCTCCACTGTGCCGTACCCGGCCACCGCCGTCTGTTCCTTCACCACACGGCAGGGGATCTGATACCGCTCCAGCAGGCCGGGGGAGGGGAGCAGCAGCTTGACCGTGCTGCCGATGGAGCAGGTATGGGCGGGGTCCTGGGGGGCATGGATGATGAGATTGTAGTCCTTGTCGATCTCCCGGATGGAGAAGTTCCGCTTCCGGTAGATCCCCAGGGAGTCCGGGTTGGACACGTCGCTGACCAGGTAGTGCCGGGGATAGTCCTTCAGGATCAGGTCGATGAGGCAGGCCCCCAGGCCCCGGTTCTGGCAGGCGGGGCGCACCGCCACCGACAGCAGGTAGAGCACATCCCCGGGCAGTCCCTCCACCACGTCGTGGAGGGAAGCGCTGTAGGGGAGGCCCTCGCCCCCATCCTCCCCGGCGAAGATCATCCGGAAGGAGGCAAAGTCCTCCCCCCGCACCTTACGGTAATCAAAGCAGAGCAGAAAGGCCGTCAGGGTGTCCCCGTCCCAGATCCCCCGGCAGTCTCCGTGCCGGAGGCAGTACAGCAGGCTGGGCCCGTAGGCCTTCCTCATATCCTGCATACGGGTGGCTTCCGAGGGGAAGGAGCGCTTGTAGAAATGATCGTCCTGGAAGCACTGACAGAACAGCTCCATCACCTGCTCCATATGACAGTCTCGCAGCATCCCGGTCGTCATGTCACATTACCTCAACCACATATTTTTTCAGCAGTTCTATGGGGTGGTAGGCCTGCTTGGCCCGCCGCAGGCCCGGGTCCCCCATATCCTCTTCCCGGTTGATACAGGTCACGTTTCCGCCTGTATAGGCGGCGGCGAACTGATTGACCAGCATCTGATAGGCGCCCTTGCAGCTTCGGTCGGCCTTTTCGATGTGGGTGAACAGGGTGTCGTTGACGATCTCCCCCAGGGAGAAGCCCACGATGGCCCCGTCGGCGGTGAGCACGCCCCCCACCATGCCGTACCGGTCCAGATTTTGCAGCACCTCCAGCACCCGGTCGTTTTCCTCCCGCTCCGTGGCCCCGGCGCCCGCGCCGGACAGATAGGTCTGGGTGAAAAAGGCCTCCACCGCCCCTACGTTTCCAGCGGTCAGGGGCTCAAAGGACCACCCCTCCACCCCCCGCTTGAACTGGCTGATCTGGTTGCGCTGGCCGCTGTACCGCTTGCCCCCCAGCTGGGCCAGATCGGAGGCCTGATACAGATAGTCGGCAAAATCGGTCTGCTCGCTGACGGCACACCCCGGACAGATGGCCTGGAATTCCTCCAGATAGCACTCCGGGACGGTGCAGAACCGCAGCGGGCCGGCCTCGGTCTGCCCCTTCAGCACCTGGATGCCGCCGGCCACATCGCCCCCCAGAGGGAGATTGTAGTACACCTGGCCGTCCTGGTCGTGGAGACGGGAATAAAAGATCTCCCCGTCCATGGCATATTCCATTTTATAGTAATTCCGCCACATGAACATTCCGCCCACGGTAAAGTCGCAGGTCCTGGATTTCATCTGTCGGAAATAAGGCTGAACAAGAGGAATCTCACTCAGCGTCAGTTGCTTAAATTGCATGATGTGTCTCTTTTCTTCGTCATAATAGAATCGCTGGCCTCCGCAGCGGCAAACAGCAGGGAAGGGCTCTGGAGCTGTGCGCTCCTGTATCATGCCCGTTTTTGTCCTTTTTCTTCCATAAGAGGGCCTGTTTTTCGCTTTGAGGCCCCTCTATTATCTACCAAGCCGCTCTACATTACAAGTCCCTTTCCTGCCGGAGCAGAAATATCTGTCGGTCCCCCTTCATATACTCCACCAGTGAATGAATGGAGGAGTGTTGCTGCTTGAAAGGGAACATCGAGGAACGCGCCTGCCGGCTGGCGCTTTACATCATAGAGAACCGTGCCACGGTGCGGGCCGCCGCCCGGCAGTTCGGCATCAGCAAATCCACCGTACATACAGATGTAATAAATTAGAATGTTTTATATGGGCAATACAATAAGGTTGACACGACCATAAGGTTTGTTACTCTGTTTTTAGGTAACCGTCAAATTGTTACCGGAACCCGTGGAGCATACCAATGAACAGGTTTTCCTGCTTGGCGTTGGGGAAGAACTCCACATACCGCTCACCGCAGTGGTGGCAGACCATAGCAAAGCAGGCAACAGAGTATTCTTCTCCGGTGAAAGACTGGACCTTGGTAAAGCCCCAGTCCATCTGGAACGCGTCTCCGGGGCCGGTGGTGTACCGCCGCCCACGGTTTCCCTGCGGAGCAACCGCATAGCGAGCAGGCGGAATGAGATGCTGGTGCGCCAGGATGTAGTTTTTAATCGTGGTCTGGCTGCCAGTATATCCGTTTGCACGGAGCCTGCTGAGGCACACAGCGGAGTTTGTCACGCCGTTCTTCAGCAGACCATCCAGGATACCTGTATAGCCGCTCAGGAGCGTGGTGCTCGCTTTCCGGCCCTTTGCGGCGTGCTCAGTGTCCTCACAAAGCCGTGCTCCTTCATCCGGCGCAGTCTGGCGCGGGAAATCCCGGTACGGCGCTTCAGCTCTGCAAGATTGACCTTCTCCAGCGAGAACTTGTCTCCCTGCTCGGCCATCATCTGCTCAATGGCTTTTGCCACCGCCGGGGACATGGCTGCGAAATTAGGTTGTTTCATCTTGTCTCCTTTCACCGGGGGCTGGCTATACCCCCAGTGTAAAGGAACTGCTCAAATTGTAAATAACGATTGGCGATTTTCGTCCGGCCAAAATTGGCGATTTTCACCCGGCCCGGAATGGCGGTTTTCGCCCGGCGCTAACAAAATCTCCGGGCGTATAAAAAGGCCGCCATCTCAGTGCGCAGGCATTGAGATGGCGGTCGGCATTTTCATTATGGTTTTGGAATTTTACATTCCTGGGGTGCGTTCGCCGGGAGGAAAGATTCTGCCCAAGCCTCATCGGTCTGGCTCAACCCCGGTGCGTTGTGCAGGAGCCAAACCAGGTAGCGGTAGGGATCCAGGTTATTCTCCTTTGCGGTCTCAATCAGGCTGTAGATCACGGCGCTGGACTGGGCGCCGGCAGGGGTGTTGGAAAAGAGCCAGTTCTTCCGGCCCATTACAAAAGGCTTTATGCTGCGCTCGGCACGGTTATTGGAGAGCTCCAGCCTGCCGTCCTCCAGATAGCGTACCAGGTAGGGCCACTGCTCCCCCAGATAGTGCAGGGCCTTGCCCAGGGCAGACTTGGGCGCGGTTTTGGCGCTGGACTCATTTGCCCATACCAACAAAGCGTCCAGAACCGGTCTTTACAGTTCCAGTCGCTTGGTATAGCGTTCTCCTGGCATCAGTTCCATGATAGACTACTCCATCTAAAACAACCTAATGCAATAACGCTCGTCAGTTGTCGCTAGAAAATCCTATGGTTCCTTTTCGGGCAACGTATACAGTGGCTCATTAACTTTTTGCCTAGCGTGTGCCCATCTGCTTACCATCTAAATGTGCTCTGGACAGTTTGTGGTAGTTGTCTACTTGTAATTAGCCGGAAAAGTCTCTATGCGGGCCTCCACTCGCTGGCTGCATTCCACCAGTTGATATTGCTAATTAGTTCTCTGTAAGCACGTTACTTTCTCCATACCTGTACCTCACTATCTCAAAGTCTTGTACGATTTTTGATACTTCCGTGTACTACACCATACACTTGTTTTCGGTAAAATGAAAATGTAGCAAATGGTACTCAAAAAGTGAGCACCCCAATGGCAAATAAAAAGAGCCATTGTCAGCACCTGAAATAAACGCTACCCTTTAGGTGGGATAACCATAAGGGGGTAGCAGAAAGGTGTTACGAATGGCTCAAATCAAGTATATCAAAGACCTCTACGAAAATGAAGAGGCAAGTTTGCGGGAAATATGCCGCATAACCGGCCACAGCTTTGAGACTGTCCGCAAGTACGCCTACCAGGAAAACTGGAGCGAGGACAATCTGCCGGATATTGAGCCACAGAGCTATCCGGTGCTGCAAGACTTCATCCCCATCATTGATAAATGGCTGGAGGAGGACCGAAAGGCCCCCAGGAAACAGCGCCATACAGTAATGCGGATTTACCACCGCCTGTGTGATGAGCATGGGTTTACTGGCTGCTATTCCACCGTGAAGAAGTATGTCCGCAAGAAAAAATATGTCATGAAAACTCTGAGTGCCGGGTATCTCCCTCTGGAGCACCCCAAAGGCTGGGGACAGGTGGACTTTGGCCTTGCGGAAGGCGAATGGGCCGCTACCGGAGAACGCTTTCCGTTCTATGCGCTGACGATCTCATTCCCCGGCTCTAACAACGGAGTAACGCAAGCGTTCCCGTCTCAAAACCAAGAGTGCCTGCTGGAAGGCATGAAGCGGATTTTTGAGCACATTGGCGGCGTCCCTCCCAGGCTGCGGTTTGACAACATGACCACGGCGGTTGCTCAGGTACTAAAAGATGGTGAGCGTGTCCTTACGGAGGGCTTTACCCGCTTTATGCTCCACTACCGTTTCCAGGCTGATTTTTGCAATCCGGCTTCCGGCAACGAAAAAGGCAATGTAGAGAACAAGGTTGGTTACAGCCGCCGCAATGCGTTTGTCCCGGTCCCAGTCATTACCTCGTTTGAGGAATTTAATGAACAGCTCTTGGAGTGGTGCGAAAAGGACGCTGACCGGCTCCACTACAAGCACAAGGTTCCCATCCGGGAACTTTGGGAAGAGGACAAGGCGGCACTTTTAGAGCTGCCGCAGTATCCCTTCTCTGTGTTCCGCTACAAAGAGCACCCCATGGATATTCTGGACTTTGCCAAGAAGGGCTACCACGGGGGACGGTATACCTGCGTCAATCTGCAAAACCCGGATACGGTGGAGTTCCGGATGTTCCGGGGCACCCTAAAAACCAACACCATTCTGGCTACCTTGGAATTGATCGACCGCATCTGTGATGCAGCAGTGCATCTGTCTGATGAAGAGCTGAAAGGCATGGCCTGGACTACCTTTGTATCCGGCTGTCAGCAGCCGGAGCTGGTGCAGTACCTGAAAGAACGGCGGCTCTATGTGAACGAGCCTGTGGAAAGCGAGGAGGAAAGCTGATGTGCTGTCTCTTTGGAATCATGGACAACAGCGGAAGTCTCACCGGTAAGCAAAAGACCAGGCTTATCCGGGCACTGGCGGCGGAGAGCGAGGTCCGGGGGACGGACGCCGCCGGCATCGCTTACAACAGCGGCGGCAGGCTCCAGATCTGCAAGGGTCCAGGCCCCGCCCGCAAGCACCGCTTCTTCGTGCCGGGAGACGCCAGAGTGGTAATGGGCCATACCCGCATGACGACCCAGGGGGACGCGAAATACCCTCAGAATAACCATCCCTTTGCGGGAAAGGTGGGCAGGCTGCACTTTGCCTTAGCCCACAATGGGGTGCTGTACAACGACAAGAGCCTGCGCAAGAGTAAGAAGCTGCCCCAGACCCACATTCAGACGGACAGCTATGTGGCGGTGCAGCTGCTGGAGCAACAGGGAGCCCTCACACCGGACAGCCTGAGCGAGATGGCTGAGACGGTGGAGGGCTCCTTTGTGTTTACGGTGCTGGACCATAAGGACCGGCTGTACCTGGTGAAGGGGGATAACCCGCTGACCATCTGGCATTACCCGCGGCTGGGGCTGTACATCTACGCCTCAACCCTGGCCATTCTGCATCAGGCAGTAAACCGCACCTGGCTGGCCGGGGAGCCCTTCCGGGAGGTACCGGTTTCTGACGGGGAGATCCTGAGATGGGACAAGCATGGCCTGACCACGGCGGGACAGTTCATGATGACCTATCCGATCTATCGCCCATGGCATCCCTGCGCCCGCTCGTATCAGCCGGACCGGAGCTATCTGCGCACCCTCAAGAACATTGCCTCCGCGCTGGGCTATACGCCGGAGGACATCGACGAGCTGCTGGAGGCCGGGTACTCCACCGATGAGATCGAGGAGGAGCTGTACGGAATCCCCAGCTGGCAGGGGTATCGTTAGGGTATACCTCAGCGAGACATAGATAAAGTCCCAACATAGTAACCTGGCCTAAGGAACAATTTCTGTAGTCTCAATAACCTTCGTTTTTAAGACAAGAGTGAAAAGGAGTCAAACGACACCTTTTGTACCTCTGTTTCTGTTGCAAAACCCGTATCAAAATCAATATATCAATTACCATACGTTTTTGAGACAGAGGAGGGAACTATGCATCACCAATTGATTGGATATGCCAGAGTATCCACTGCTGACCAAAATCTGGAGCGGCAGTTGGACATGCTTCGGCAACATGGAGCGGAAATTATCTTTCAGGAAAAAATGAGCGGTACCAAACGAGAGCGGCCAGAGCTAAACAAGCTGCTTTCCCACATAGCGTCAGGAGATACAGTCATTGTGGAGTCCCTTTCCAGACTGGGCAGGAGCACCAAAGACCTCATTGAATTGGTAGAGCAGATGAACAAAAAAGGGGTGCAGTTGGTGAGCCTCAAAGAGCAAATCGACACCAGCACCTCTACTGGCAAGCTACTCTTCACTCTCATGTCTGCCCTGGCTCAATTTGAACGGGATGTAATCGCCGAGCGTACCCGGGAGGGGTTAAATGCCGCCCGGGCCCGTGGTAGAAAAGGTGGACGGCCCCGGTGCAACCCGCATAGGTTGAACCAAGCACTCAAGCTCTATGTGTCTGGCCAACATACCGTGGCTGAAATCGAGGACTTAACGGGCATCAAAAAAGCTACCTTGTATAGATACCTGAAATATCAGCAATAGAGCCCTTGTCCACCGGGCACCTCGACACCAGCCCTGCCTAAATTTTCCATAAGCTTTACCTTTATTGTCACTGCCCCACTTAAGCAAATCCAGTTGCTTACGGAAAATTTATTCAGCTCTGGGATCTCACCGCCCGGTGGACAAGGCTTCATAATGAAATACTGGGAAATGGTTTCTATAAAATTAAATCAACAAATCCATAATGCTAAACTTAAAATTACACGCCATGTGAGTTTCAATAAACACACCTGCATGAAGTAGCCGGATAAATTTCTCTTGGGCATGATCTGCCATAAAATCGCGTGTATTTAACTCTTCTTTTGCTTTTTCGGGATTATAAAATACTTCATCAGCCATTCCATTTACTTTATTAAGGAGCATAGCCTCCCACTCTTCCCCTAAAAAGCCTTTTTCTACCAGCACATCAAGAATCAAATTACTGATTACCATCTCGTCGTTCAAGGTATAGTAAAATTCATTTGCATAACGATCAATGAGGCCAACTGGGTTAGGCAGGAGATCCTCGTAGATCTTCGGGAAACAGATTTCATTTAAGAAAACCGTTTTGAGCAACAATTCAGCTTCTAATTCTGGAGAGCTGCACTCCGTCAATTTTTTTACTTCATTTATGATTTTATGAGGCTGAAGCCGTCTTTCAAGTCTGTATAGATTTATTCCAAGATACTTATTATCTTTTGTGCTTTTGCAAATACGGGTCAAATCTGCTTTATAAAGCTCTAAAAAATCTTCATATTTTATTTTCCTTAATTTCGACAAGAATTTCTTATACGATTTCTGCACCCTATCTTGATACCCGCCGTCTTGCTCTGTATTTAAAGCATCCTTGATTCCCTTGTAAAGATTTCCGATGCGTTTGTCCACTTTACTGACAACATCATCTGTTTCCTCCAAATCGTAATAACGAGTCCATTCATACTCGCTATCTTTGGTTATCGCATTCCACTGAGTACCTTCCTTGATATATACCCGCCCTTGATTTAAGCGACGCTGGCGGAATTTCCGCAGTTTGTCTGCCTCTGATTGTAACAGGAATGGTTCCCTGTAATTTGGAGAGTCTGGATTTACAAAATCGAGTGGATGATTTTTCTTTACAAAGTCAAGATATGTCATTGCTTTCACTCGCTTACTTGCGTGCAAAAAGGAACTACATACAGCAAATACATATGCCTCATAAGCGTGGTGTGCAAGTGGAGAGTCCACACAGAATAGCTGGGATGCCAAATCTGACTTTTTTATCATATCATATATTTTTCGGAGGACTCGATCCAAACGTTCTGATGGAGAGAGTTCTTTAATAAAACTGTTTTCGCAAAATTTTGCAATCACCTCTCCGAGTATTTCCAGATCCAAAAAACAATCTTTGTCTTCACGGTACTGTTTCTCTAAGGGCGCTGAATTCCAACGGAAGTTCTTTGTGCGGCTAAACACACTGTCTTCGGGGAAATAGGTCTTCATGATTACCTCCAAAAATTTTTGTCCCAACTCTCCCGGCTCAAATTGGCTAGAATTGTAGCCAGAAAGTCAAGTGAAGAGGTGATGCATTTGTCCAAAAGGGAGAAAATCAAGCTACCCGTCAAAGCGGGCATCTACGACTACGAACAGCGTGCGGGGGCAATTTCCCTAAGAAAAAAGTATCAATTTCAAATAGAAAGGGGTGATATTGGAGAAGCACCTAACTGTCTGCTTCTCAAGGATGATGCCAGTGGGTTCACTTTCGGTTATCTTGAGGCGGATGACCAAGACTCTCTTGTCGGGATACCCGAAGGGGAAGAGGGAAATATCCTCGTGGTTGGTGGAAATGGGAGCGGAAAAAGTTACGGAGTCGCAGCGCCTACACTAAAAAGTTGGCACGGTGCGATTTGTGCGACAGATATAAAGGGCGAGCTCTCTAAGCGGTACGAAGTGTTATACCAAAGCGGAACCGCTGTCCGTCCATACCTTATCTTCGATCCCACTCAAACGGATGGTCCCAGTTATGACCCATTCTGGTGGCTGTTGGAGGATTCTGCAAGCAATCTTATGAGTAATATCTGGGAAATTGTCCTGGCGATTGTCCCCGCTGCTATGGAGGACAACCAGCCCTTCTGGGTTGAGTCTGAGCAAGCCCTATTCGCTGCGTCACTCCTCTATTTTTTCAAACTTGGCCTGAGTTTCAGTGAAACAGTCTGCGAAATTATGAGTACCGACATTTCTTCTCTATGTGAGACGATCTCTGTCAGCGAGGACGTTCAGGTAAAGATGCTCCTAGGAAGTCCTATGGCTCTGAAAGCTGATGTACTGGCTGCAATCGACCGTGGCCTGCGTAATAAACTCATGCTTTTCGCCAGTGATCCTTACATCGGTCACGCCTTCCGAGGTGTGAGAGAGGGGGCCATGTGCTTTAACTGGAATGATCTGGAGCACACCAATATTTTCTTGCATATTCCGGCAAACAAAGTGGAGCAGTGGGGCGGAGCAGTCAATCTTATGTTGACACAACTTCTGCGTTACTTGGAGCGGCGGCCAGAGAAATACTGCCTGGAAGCAGAACAAATCCCACAGACGCTCTTACTGCTGGACGAATTTGCGCGATTTGGAAAGCTGGAAATGCTCCCGGCTGCCATGGCTACTCTGCGGAGCAAGAAGGTCAACATCTGTCTCATGGTTCAGAGTATCGCCCAGATCGATGCAATCTACGGGGAATCAGAGCGACGCATCATCTTGGACAACTGCCAGTTCCAAGCCATTTTGCGGGCTAATGACCCAGAGACCCAAGAAACCCTTTGCAAGCTGATCGGAACGCGCATCCAACGGCATCATAGCGTCAGCCAGCAACTAGGTACTTCCATGAAGGACACTGTTGAGTACAGTATTCAGACTAGCGAGGTGAGGGACTGGATGGTCTGTCCCCACGAACTTGCCACATTAAAGGATGTTCTGCTATTAACTCCGCACGGTTTTTTGCGCGTACAAAAGTTTGCTCCAAGTGAAATTAATGTACCTTCTAGGAGCTTTACCAATACCCACTCGAACCCATTCTTTTGCAACGAGGGAGCAGTGATACTCATGATTGAGGAGAGGATAAAGAACGCTGATAGGCGAACCCGATCTATGGAACACCAGAGACGGCTGGCTCAAAAGCAGGCCAACGATAATAAGCGCAAACAGAAGGATCAGCTTAAGTATATCCTCGGCGGCTTGGTATTGAAATACTTCCCGGAGCTGAGCGAGATCGTCCCAGAAAGAACAGAGACTGAAACACAGGAACGATTTCGACATATAGAAGTCCTCCTGTCCTACCTCTCCAACAGGCGTGATCTGGTTCAGCAGCTCCAAGATAATGCCAGCAGCAAAGCGTCAACTATCTCCTAGGACATCGATGTGTAAGTGGACAGGCAGAAAAAAGTCTAGAGAAAGGAACGGTATCCATGGCTAACTACCATCTCGAAGTGCAAGTCATCAGCCGCGGCAAGGGCCGCTCTGTTACTCGTTTGGCAAACTATATCAGTGGTAAACGACTGTGCGACCCCTATCAGAGTACGACCTACTACAAGCAGCGAAAAGATGTACTATATTACAATATATTCCAGCCTGCCAATGCACCGCCTGCATTCCACGACCTCCAGCATCTCTGCAACGCCATTGAGGAAGCAGAGCACCGCTATGATGCCCGAACTGCAAGGGAGTTTAAAGGGTCACTCCCAAACGAACTCCCCCGGCAGGAATTAATTCAGATCATCAGTGAATTCATAGAGACAAACTTCTTGAGTCGAGGACTATGTGCAATCGCTGCAATACACGAAGGACGCAACTATCAAGATCCTTCAAGGAATAATCCCCATGTTCATATCATCGTTCCCACCCGCACAGTAGAGTTGGATGGGTTCAGCAAGAGGAAAGACCGTGAACACAATAAGCGGAAATACATTGATATCTGGCGGGAGCAATGGGCACTTGTCCAAAATCTAGCCTATGAGCGCAACGGTCTAGATGTCCGAGTCAGCCACGAAAGTCTCTTCGTGCAAGGTCGCTATGGCCGAGAACCAGTCAACCATCTCTCGTTAGTGGATTGGCAAAAGGAACAGCGAGGAGAGATCACACCTGCCGGAGCGCGCAGGCGGGAACTAGAGGCACAAAACAAGGCTCGTATCCTGCGTCCCCAGATAGACCTGGAAATTGACCACATGTTGAGGCGATAAAGGTTGCTATTACTTATTATATCACAGATGTAGCCCGTAGAGAGGGGACATTTTTTACAACGGTACGCATATATTGGGGATAAAGCCTTGGAAACAGGAGGTGAGCTACTGCTGTGAAGGAGCGCAGGCTAAATTACCGGTTTCACAATCCAAATTCAGCGGTAGCCACCGCTGATTACATATTAAAAGTTTTTGTGGAAGCAAGTCAGGAAAAGGCACGGCTTGCCATACAGCAAGCCGCCGATGGGCCGGATGACGCCAGAAAAAAGGACAGTGAGGGACACCCTGCATGAGTGGGGTGTCCCTTTTCCTGTTGTACTATTAATCACTTCATGATAAAATAAAGATGCAACAGGAAGGCTTGATTTTAACAGAGAGGTTTTGCTATGAACATCGCTGCTTACTGCCGCGTTTCTACCGACAAGGAAGATCAACTCAACAGCCTGGAAGCGCAGAAAGAGTTCTTTTCCGAATATACCAAACGCACTGGAGATAATCTTGTGCGCCTCTATGCCGACGAGGGTATTTCCGGGACAAAAATAAAGAACCGCAAGGAGTTCCTGCGGATGATGGCGGATGCAGAGCATGGGCTTTTTGAGATGGTGGTAGTCAAAGACATTTCACGCTTTGCTAGAAATACCGTTGACCTCTTACAAAATGTTCGTAAATTAAAGGCACTAGGAATTGAAACGCAGTTCCTGACCGCCAACATGACCAGCATGGGCAACAGCGAATTTGTGCTGACCATCTTCGGGGCTCTGGCCCAGGAGGAGAGCGCCAACACCTCCAAGCGCGTGAAATTCGGCAAGAAGATGAACGCGGAAAAAGGCCGCGTCCCCAACATTGTCTACGGGTACGATAAGACCATTGGTGACTACTTCAATCTTGCTATCAATGAGAAAGAGGCTGCGGTGATCCGCCAAATTTACCAGTGGTACCTCAAAGATGGCTACGGTGCAGCTAAAATCTCTATCCTGCTCAACGAGCGGGGGTTGCGTACCAAGCGAAATTGCCAATGGAGCCAGGCTGGCGTCTGCCGTATCCTGACCAATGAACTCTATACGGGGAAGATTATCAACGGCAAACAGGAGGTCACTGACTTTTTGACCGGCCAGCGGGCAGACAAGGATGTCTCGGAATGGATGGTCGTAGAACGTCCGGAACTGCGTATTATTGACCCGGAGTCCTTTGAACAGGCTCAGCGTATGATGGAGGAGCGAGGACGTCAGTTCAAAGTGGAAAAAATGAGACAAAGCAATAAGTATCTGTTCTCCACTCTGATTCGATGTAAAGAATGCGGTTGGTCCTTCCGGCGGACTGTCCGCACCTATAAGAACACCTATGTCCGCTGGGTCTGCTCCGGCCACAACGGCAAAGGGGCAGACAACTGTCCCAACGCTGTGACGGTAGACGAGGAGGAACTCATTGAGGTTTTGCAGGAATACTTCGCCGGGCTGCTGAAAGCAAAGAAGAATGTCATCCGCTATGTGGTAGGGGAATTCCAGCGGGTCTACAGGGCAAAGGATGAAAACCTGAACTATGAAAAGGAACTGACTTCCCAGCTTACCAAGCTGCAAAAGACCCGGCAGAAATACATGGATATGTATGCTGACGATCTGATTAGCCGGGAGGAACTCAACGACAAGATTGGCGGAATGCGCAAAGAGATCGAGCGGCTGGAAAATGAGCTGAAAATGGTGTCCTACCACCTCACCAAGGGGGAGCAGCTGGAAACCATCCTGCATCAAACCTTCAAGGAGATTGAGGACATTGCCGATGTACGGCAGATGACCAACGCCCAACTGAAGCGGATCATCCAGAAGATCGAAGTGGATAAGGACGGGAACGTGGATATTTATCTGCGCCTGTTCGGTGATTTGGGCTTGGACGAAACCGTTCTAATTCGTAACGACGAAACATAAGGACCTCAGTGAACGCCTGCCCTCCTTCAACCGGCCCCTGTACCTCCAGGTAAAGGGGGTGCTGGAGGAGAACAAGGCCGAGCGCCACATCCGGGGAGGCATCGCCACCCGGCGAAAATACAAAGGCATCTAAACAAAAACCGGCGGGCTGCTGATGCAGCCCGCCGGTTCAGACAGTCAAAAAAGTGGCTGCGGCCACTTTTTTGACTGTCTGCTAAACTTTTGAGGCCTTCCATAAGTCCTCAAAAGTTGTTTGATTGCACGCGAAAGGGAACCCTGACGGTTCCCTTTCACACTATCCTTCCCTCCGAAACCTTTGGCCAGGGGTCTTTTTCGACAGTCTAAACCGGCGGGCCGCTGACGCAGCCCGCCGGTTTCATCCCTCTGATTACTTGGCGTAATCCACCACTTTGGTCTCCCGGATCATGTTCACCTTGATCTGGCCGGGGTATTCCAGCTCTTCCTCGATCTTCTTGGCGATGTCCCGGGCCAGCAGCACCATCTGGTCCTCGCTGACCTTGTCGGGAGCCACCATGATGCGGACCTCCCGTCCCGCCTGGATGGCGTAGGACTTCTCCACACCGGGGAAGGAAGAGGTGACCTCCTCCAGCTTCTCCAGACGCTTGATGTAGTTCTCCAGGTTCTCACGCCGGGCGCCGGGCCGGGCAGCGGAGATGGCGTCGGCCGCCTGAACCAGGCAGGCCACCACCGTCTGGGGCTCCACATCGTTGTGGTGGGCCTGGATGGCGTGGATCACGTTCTCGCTCTCCCGGTACTTCCGGGCCAGCTCCACGCCGATCTGGACGTGGGAGCCCTCCACCTCGTGGTCGATGGCCTTGCCCAGGTCATGGAGCAGGCCGGCCCGCTTGGCTTCGGTAATGTCGGCGCCGATCTCGGCGGCCAGCAGCCCCGCCAGGTGGGAGACCTCGATGGAGTGGTTGAGCACGTTCTGGCCGTAGCTGGTGCGGTAGCGCATCCGGCCCAGCAGCTTGATGAGCTCGGGGTGCAGGCCGTGGACGTTGGTCTCAAAGACGGCCCGCTCGCCCTCGGCCTTGATAGTGGCGTCCACCTCCCGCTTGGCCTTCTCCACCATCTCCTCAATGCGGGTGGGGTGGATGCGGCCGTCCTGGATCAGTTTCTCCAGAGCCAGCCGGGCGATCTCCCGGCGGACGGGATCGAAGCAGGAGACGGTGATCACCTCGGGGGTGTCGTCAATGTTCAGGTCCACGCCGGTCAGGGTCTCCAGGGTGCGGATGTTGCGGCCCTCGCGGCCGATGATGCGGCCCTTCATCTCATCGTTGGGCAGGGGTACCACAGAGACGGTGGCTTCCGCCACATGGTCCGCGGCGCAGCGCTGGATGGCCAGGGACAGGATCTCCTTGGCGCGCTGGTCGGCTTCTTCCTTGAACTGGGCCTCGATCTCCCGCACCTTCATGGCCGACTCGTGGGTCACTTCCTCGGCCAGCTGGTTGATCAGGTAGTCCTTGGCCTCCTCGGCGGTAAAGCCGGAGATGCGCTCCAGCACCTCCATCTGGGTCTTTTTGACGGTGGCCACCTCTTCCCGGGCCTCTTCCAGCTCGGCCAGCTTGCGCTGCAGGGTGTCCTCCTTCTTCTCCATGTTCTCGGTCTTGCGGTCCAGGTTCTCTTCTTTCTGCTGCAAGCGCCGCTCCTGCTTCTGCAGGTCGGCCCGGCGCTCTTTTACTTCCCGTTCGTACTCGTTGCGGGCCTGGAGGATCTCCTCCTTGGCCTCCACCAGGGCCTCGCGCTTCTTGCTCTCGGCGCTCTTGATGGACTCGTTGATGATGCGCTTGGCCTCCTCCTCCGCGCTGGAGATCTCCTTCTCTGCCACGCGGCGGCGGTACTGGATGCCGAGCACAAAAAACACCACAGCCGCGACCACGAACGCGATGACGGCTGCTAATATGACAGGCAACATGAGCCGGGTTTACACCTCCATCTGTTTTGATTTTTGTTTCAATCGTTTTGTTCAATTCCCATGTGGGCGGCGGGCAAGGATTTGTCCGACCCGCACAAAAATTTGAAGAGCGTACCCCTTGCTCTTCAAAAAATGCACCGAATCTATTTTAAGGCTGTCCGCTCCTTCTGTCAAGGAAATTCGTCTCCGGAAGAATCCATTCCTGCCTGATTTCCCGGGAAAAGGTCGGACGCGCTGCAAAATTGCAGCGCGTCCTTCAAATTTGTTCCATGGCGCCGGGGGCAGGGGATTCCTCCCGCTGAAACTCGGTCATGGTACCCCAGTACCGCTTGGGCATCTGGGTCATGCGGCATTTGGGGTTATAGCGGCCCTCAATGGCGATGGTGTCGTAAAACCGCCGCCACAAGGCCCGGTAATCCAATTCACCTGCCCCGGGCGGGGCCAGGTCGAACCGGTCCAGAGGCACAATGGCCCACTTCCCCTTCTGGCAGAACAGGGCCTCCCGGTGGGTGCGGTCGTAGAGCACCAGGGTCTCGCCGGGGTAGCGGGCGGCAAAGTGGGGCCGCAGCAGGGGAAGCACCCAGTTTTTTGGCTCGATCTCTCCCACCAGGGCCCCGTCCTGGTCGGAGAAGCGGGTAAAGCCCTTGAGCAGGTGGGCCTCGTGGGTCAGGTGCTGGACCGCCTTGCCCAGAACAGCCACCCGGGGGTCGGTGAGATCCCGCACCACCGACGGCCCCCGCTCATAGCCCAGCCGGAGGAAGTCCCACAGGGCCAGCTCCCGCTCCTCCAGGCAGGTGAGAAAGCCGTAGGTCACCAGGCGGCGGCCCTGCTGGCCCATGCTCCGGTCCAGAGAGCGGTACACCCGCCGGGCCTTCTGGTCGTCGGTGTCCACCGTCCGCTGGGGCCACAGAGTCACCCGGCCGTCCCCGTAGGTGAGGAAGCAGGCGGGCTCCTCCTTGTTGGCGTAGGCCATAAACACACAGGTAAGGAACCCGGCAAAGCTGCCGTCATAAGAATAGGAAAACCTGGGCCAGTCCATGGGGACCTCCTTTCA
Source organism: Flavonifractor sp. An4 (assembly GCF_002161755.1). NCBI lineage: Bacteria > Bacillati > Bacillota > Clostridia > Eubacteriales > Oscillospiraceae > Flavonifractor > Flavonifractor sp. An4. Next base: position 18,614 of record NZ_NFIL01000020.1, read on the forward strand.
AAAGGGCTTAACCTTCAAAACAACGACAACTGCTCCGGTTCTTTTCCCGCCAGGGCGGGCTTCTCCAGAGCCACCAGGTGGCGGAGCACCCCGTCTGGGTTCACCCTTAACCCCTCCAGCATCTTTCCCGAGCAGGTGATGAAATACTGGGCCCGTTTCAGCACCACCCCCAGGGTTTTCAGGCCCGAGAAGGTGAGGGGCCCCACCCGCCGGGCGGTGAGAATCCGTTTGGCGGACACCACCCCGATGCCGGGCACCCGCAGCAGGGTCTCATAGTCGGCCCGGTTCACCTCCACCGGGAACTGCTCCATATGCCCCAGAGCCCAGGCGCACTTGGGGTCCACCCGGGTGTCGAAGTTGGGGTGGGCCTCATCCAGCAGCTCCTCCGCCCGGAAGTGATAGAACCGCAGCAGCCAGTCGGCCTGGTACAGCCGGTGCTCCCGCAGCAGGGGCGGCTTGAAGTCCTGCCGGGCAGGGAGGAGGGAACTGTCGGACACCGGCATATAGGCGGAGAAAAACACCCGTTTCAGCTTGTACTGGTCATATAATGCCTGGGTCAGGGTCAAAATGTGCTTATCACTCTCAGGAGTGGCCCCAATGATCATCTGGGTGGACTGGCCCGCCGGGGCAAAGCGGGGGGCGTGCTTATACTTCACCAGCTCCCCCCTGGCCTGAGTGATGCCGTCCCGGATCTGGGCCATGGGGGCCAGAATGGCCTTTTTCTCCTTGTCCGGGCACAGTTTATGGAGGCTGTCCTCGCTGGGCAGCTCAATATTCACCGAAAGCCGGTCGGCCAGCTGGCCCAGCCGCTGGGTAAGGAGCGGGTCGGCCCCGGGGATGGCCTTGGCGTGGATATAGCCATGAAAGCCGTACTCCTGCCGCAGGAGGGTGAGGGCGGATATCATCTCCTCGGTGGTGCGGTCGGGGCTGACCCACACCGCGGAGGAGAGAAACAGGCCCTCAATATAGTTGCGCCGGTAGAATCCGGTGGTCAGCTCCGCCAGCTCCCGGGGGGTGAAGGCCGTCCGGGGCAGGTCGTTGGACCGGCGGTTGATGCAGTAGGCGCAGTCGTAGATGCAGCGGTTGGTGTACAGTACCTTCAAAAGGGAGATACACCGGCCGTCGGCAGAGAAGGAGTGGCAGCACCCGGCGGCCATAGTGCTCCCCATGCCTTTGCCGCCCCGCCGGTCCACCCCGCTGGAGGTGCAGGCAGCGTCATACTTGGCCGCGTCCGCCAGAATGGTCAGCTTGTCCATCAGATCCACCGTACTCCCCCCTTTGGCCCCATTATATATCGAACAAACGTACCAGTCAAGAGGGGAGTTCTGGAACTTTTGTTCCCCATTCCGTCCTGCAATCCTCATTGCTTTTTCCTATTACAAGGTGTATAATTGCATAGATTAACCTTTCATAGGACCGAAAACTTTTACTTTCATCCGCTGTTAAGGAGGATCTGTTATGCACTATACCTTTGCGCAGTATCAGGAGAGCGCCGACTACATCCGCAGCAAGATCGGCACCTTTGCCCCCAAGGTGGCCATGATCCTGGGCTCCGGCCTGGGCTACATGGGGGATATTGTAGAGAACGCCGTGGCCGTGCCCTACGGGGAGATCCCCCACTTCAAGGCCTCCACCGCCCCCGGCCACAAGGGCCGCCTGGTGTTCGGCACCCTGGAGGGCCAGAGCGTGGCCGTCATGCAGGGCCGGATGCACCACTATGAGGGCTACTCCTATGAGGAGGTGGCCTACGCCGTCCGGGTGCTCAAGCTGCTGGGCTGCGACACCCTCATTGTCACCAACGCCGCCGGCTGCGTCAACACCAGCTGGAAGGCGGGCGACCTGATGCTCATCACCGACCAGATCAAGATCTTCATGGAGTCCCCCCTGCGGGGCGAGAACCTGCCCGAGTTCGGCGTCCGCTTCCCCGACGCCTCCCACCTGTACACCCCCGCCCTCCAGGATGTGGCCCGGAAGGCCGCCGGGGAGCTGGGCATTGCGCTGAAGGAAGGCGTGTATATGTACTTCCCCGGCCCCCAGTACGAGACCCCCGCCGAGGTGCGCTTCGCCCGCATCGCCGGGGCCGACGCGGTGGGTATGTCCACCGCCCCCGAGGTCATCGTGGCAGGCCACTGCGGGATGCAGGTGCTGGGCTTCACCCTGCTCTCCAACATGGCCGCCGGCATCCTGGATCAGCCCCTCTCCGAGGAGGAGGTGCTGGAGGCCGCCGAGGCCTGCAAGGACAAGTTCTCCCGGCTGGTACTGGCCTGCCTGAAGCAGATCGGGTAAGACGGAGCTTCCCCCAGTCAGGGGAAGGTCTTGTATCACAAATAAAGGAGATCAACAGTTTATGTCCATTCTCATTCACAACTGCACCGCCGTGCTGATGGACGAGGCGGGCACCGTCCTGCCCGGCGCCTATGTGGCGGTGGAGGGGACCAGGATCGTCTCCGTGGGCACCGTCCGCCCTCAGGGGACCTTTGACCAGGAGATCGACGGCAAGGGCAACGTACTCATGCCCGGCTTTGTCAACGCCCACACCCATGTGCCTATGACCGCCATGCGGGGCTACGGCGACGGCAACAACCTGCAGGACTGGCTGAACAACTACATCTTCCCGGTGGAGGCCCGCTGGGACGACCGGGCCGTCCGGTCCTGCACCGCCCTGGGTCTGGCGGAGATGATCGCCTCCGGCGTCACCACCATCGCGGATATGTATATGCACACCGACATCATCGCCCAGGAGGCTGCCTCCGCCGGTATCAGCGCCAACCTGTGCTGCGGCGGCGTGCTCTTCGGGGACACCTTCGATCCCGCCACCCACGGCGACTGTGTGGCCCAGCGGGAGCTCACCGAAAAATGGCACAACTACAACGACGGCCAGATCCGCATCGACGCCTCCATCCACGGGGAGTACACCTCCCATAAGGAGCTGTGGCAGTGGATGGCCGGCTATGCCCGGGAGCACGGCCTGGGGATGCACGTCCACATCTCCGAGACCCGCGCCGAGCATGAGGCCTGCATCGCCCGCCACGGCAAGACCCCCATCCAGACCCTGGACGAGTACGGCGTGTGGGACACCCGGGCCATTGCCGCCCACTGCGTGTGGACCACCCCGGAGGACTGGGCCATTATGGCCGAGAAGGGGATCTCCGCCATCCACAACCCCATCTCCAACCTGAAGCTGGGCAGCGGCATCGCCCCGGTGCCCGCCATGAAGAAGGCGGGGGTCAACGTGTGCCTGGGCACCGACGGCGTGTCCTCCAACAACTGCACCGACTTCTTCAGCGACCTGAAGTTTGCCGCCATCCTCCACAACGGGGCTAACTGCGATCCCCTGGCCCTGCTGCCTCTGGACGCTCTGAAGATGGCCACCCGGGACGGCGGCGTGGCTCTGGGCCGCCAGACCGGCGTCATCCAGGCCGGGTATGAGGCCGACCTGATCCTGGTGGACTTCTCCCACCTGAACCTGACCCCCTGCCACAGCGTCATCTCCAACCTGGCCTACGCCGCCCACGGCTCCGATGTGTGCATGAATATGGCCCGGGGCAAGGTCATATACAAGGATGGGGACTTTTTGACCATCGACCTGGAGCGGGTACGACGGGAAGTGGCGGACTACGCCCTGCCCCTGCTGTTCCAGAACAACTAAGGGGGACTACCGTTGTCAAACCAGCAGAAAAAAAATACCTTCTACGGCGCGGCGGCCTTTTTGGCCATGACCACCATCATCGTCAAGGTCATCGGCGCCATCTACAAGATCCCGCTGACCGCCCTGCTGCCTGACGAGGCCTACGGCGACTTTAACGCTGCCTACAACATCTATACCTTCTTCCTCACCATCTCCACCGCGGGCCTGCCTGTGGCCCTGTCCAAGACGGTAAGCGAGTGCAATACCCTGGGCCGCCAGAACCAGAAGGCCAAGGTGTTCCAGGTGGCCTTCTTCGCCTTCCTGTTCATGGGCCTGTTCAGCTTCGTGTGTATGTCGGTGTTCTCTCCCATTGTGGCCAAGTATGTGCTGCAGAATGAGAAGGCCGTCTTTGCCGTGCTGGCCCTGTCCCCGTCGGTGCTGTGCACCTGCATCTGCTCCGCCTTCCGGGGCTACGCCCAGGGCCACATGAACATGGTGCCCACCGGCATCTCCCAGGTCATTGAGGCCGTGTCCAAGATGTTCCTGGGCCTGGCGCTGGCCTTCCTCATCCTCAACTCCGCCATCCCCGACGAGGATCTGAAGAGCCGCCTGTCCGCCTCCGGCGCCCTGCTGGGCGTGTCCATCGGCTCCATTTTGTCGGTGGCCTTCCTGGCCTTTAACCACATCCGCACCAACAGGCGGGAACGGATTACCTCCAACGACACCCCCGACACCTCCAAACAGATCCTGTCCCGGCTGCTCAAGCTGGCCATCCCCATCACCCTCAGCTCCTGCACCCTGACCATCGTCAACCTCATCGACACCGGCCTGGTGCAGAGCCAGCTGCAGACCGTGTTTACCGCCATTCAGGACGGCCTCACCGGCATCTCCAACAGCGTGCTGGACATCTTCCCCAAGGCCGTGGCCATCTTCCAGGAAAACCTGGCCGCCTTCCAGGCCGAGGTGCTCACCAATCCGGACACCCAGCTCAACCCCGTTCTGGACTCCGCCCGGGAGCTGTACGGCGTGTACAGCAAAACCATGAGCATCTACAACCTGCCCTTCAACCTGATGGTACCGCTGACCGCCTGCATCGTGCCCGGCGTGTCCGCCTGCATCGCCCGGCGGGACCGGCGGGGCGCCCAGCGCACCACCGAGTCCGCCATGCGCATCTCCGCTCTCATCGCCCTGCCCTGCGGCTTCGGCCTGTTCGCCCTGGGCACCCCCATCATCCAGCTGCTCACCGTGGGCAACGTGGATGAGACCATTGCCGGACCCCTGCTGTCCATCCTGGGCATCGCCGCCCTCTTCGTGTGCATCCAGGTGGTGGCTTCCGCCATCCTCCAGGCCAACGGCATTGTCAACCTGCCCATCATCACCATGGTGATCGGCGGCGTGGCCAAGGTCATCGTCAGCTACACCCTGGTGGGCAACCCCAAGTTCATGATCTTCGGCGCCCCCATCGGCACTCTGACCTGCTTCGTGATCGTGTCGGTGCTCAACCTCATCGTCATCAAGCGCATGGTGCCCAATCCCCCCCGGCTCATTCCCGTCTTTGTCAAGCCCCTCATCGCCTCGGTCGTTATGGCTGCAGCTGCCTGGGGCTGCCAGGGCCTGCTGGCCCGGTACTTCTCCGGCTCCTTTATCAAGAACGCCATCGCCACCGGCGGCGGCATCCTGGCCGGCGCGGTGGTGTACGTCATCCTCATCGTGGTGCTGAAGGTGCTGTCCAAGGAGGATCTGGAAATGATGCCCAAGGGGGACAAGATCGCGAAACTCTTGCGGATTCGCTGACTTTTTTGGAAAAAGAGGTTGCAGGAGGCCTTGAAATATGGTAGATTTTCAGTATAAGGATTTCTATGACGTTCGGGACCTGGAGGAGATCGTCCGCATCCTCCGCGCCCCCGGCGGCTGCCCCTGGGACGCGGAACAGACTCATGAGTCTATCCGCCGCAACTTCCTGGAGGAGGCCTATGAGGCCGTGGAGGCCATCGACGAGCAGAACCCCGACCACCTGAAGGAGGAGCTGGGGGACGTGCTGCTCCAGGTGCTTTTCCACGCCCGCATGGAGCAGGAGGCCGGCCGGTTCAATCTGGACGATGTGGCCGACGGCGTGTGCAAAAAGCTCATCTACCGCCACCCCCATGTGTTTGGGGATGTGAGCGTATCGGGCACCGGTGAGGTACTCACCAACTGGGAGGAGCTCAAGCGCAAGGAAAAGGGCCAGGCCACCAACACCGACGCCCTGGACGCCGTGGCCCGCTCTCTGCCCGCCCTGTGGCGGGCCGAGAAGGTGCAGAAGAAGGCCAAAAAGGCGGGCTTCGACTGGCCGGATATCTCCGGCGCTCTGGACAAGCTGTCCGAGGAGCTGGAGGAGCTGAAAACCGCCGTGGCTGAGGGCACCAACGTGGAGGAGGAGCTGGGCGACCTGCTCTTCTCCGCCGTCAACGTCTCCCGCTTTTTGAAGGTGGACCCGGAGGTGGCGCTGGGCAAGGCCACCGACAAGTTCATCGGCCGGTTTGCCAAGGTGGAGGAACAGGCCGCCGCCCAGAATCAGTCCATGGAGGGCATGACTCTGGAAGAACTGGACAAGCTATGGGAACACGCCAAAGAAACTTAAAGGCGCACCGCCTTAAGTAAATATCAAGTATAACAGAGCAAACAGGAGGAACGCACCAAATGAACAAGGCTGAACTGATCAATGCGGCCGCCGAGAAGGCCGGCCTGTCCAAGAAGGATACCGAGGCCGTGCTCAACGCCGCCATCGAGGTTATCTCCCAGTGCCTGGCCGAGGGCGATAAGGTCCAGCTGGTGGGCTTTGGCGCCTTTGAGGTGAAGTGCCGTGCCGAGCGCACCGGCCGCAACCCCAAGACCAAGGAGAGCATCAAGATCCCCGCCTCCAAGGTGCCCGTGTTTAAGCCCGGCAAGGCCCTGAAGGACGTCGTGGCTCAGTAATCTGACCTGATAAAAAGTGCCAGTCCGGAAGGACTGGCACTTTTGTAATATTACGTTTTTTTATAACAAGGAGGACTCAATATGCGCCTGGATAAATGGCTCAAGGTCTCCCGGCTCATCAAGCGCCGGACGGTGGCCAACGAGGCCTGCGACAACCAGCGGGTCACCGCCAACGGCCGGCCGGTAAAGGCCAGCTACGACGTGAAGGTAGGCGACGTGCTGGAGCTGCGCTTCGGCGAGCGCACCGTGAAAGTGGAGGTGCTGTCGGTGGCCGAGCACGTGGGCAAGGCCGACGCCCCCGCCCTGTACAAGGAGCTGCTCAGCTGAGGGGCTCCTCCAGCAGCCCCGCCAGCAGCAGGGCGTAATCCGCCAGCCCCGCCAGCGGCGCCCGCTCGTCCACCGAGTGGGCGTCCATGATATCCGGTCCCGTGGAGGCCATCACCAGTCCCGGCGCTTTCGCCCGGAACACCGAGGGCTCCAGCCCCACATGGACCATATTGATTTCCAGCCCCCGCCCGGTCTGGGCCCGGTACACCCGGTCCAGCACCTGGGCCAGGGGGTTGTTTTTATCTCCCGGCCAGCCTGGATAGCCGGTGACGGTGAGGGAGAAGCCGGCCTCTTCCGCCAACCGGCAGTTGTCCGCCGCCATGGCTCCCTCGTCCTCCTGCCGGGCAGCCCGGAGGAAGAGGCGGACGGCGAAGGTATTTTCCTCCCGCCGGGCCACGCCCAGATTGACCGAGGCCCCCACCACGCCGGGGAACTGGGGGTCCATGGCGTACACACCGTGGCGCAGGGCGGTGAGCAGGTCCAGCACTTCCCGGCGGAAATCTGCCGTCCACACCGTCTCGGGCCGGGAGGCGGGGGACAGGTCCAGTTTCAGGTTGGGATCGGTGGCCCGGAAGGGGAGAAGGGCCTCCTCCAGCGCTCCCAGGTCGGGCTTTTGGCCCACCACCACAACCTCTGCCGCCGCGGGGATGGCGTTGAAAGCGGAGCCGCCGGTGAAATCTGCCACCGCCAGGGCGGGCCGGTCCTTCAAATAAGCGGCCAGCACCTTGATAGGGTTGATGCGGCCCAGGTGGATGTCGTCGCCGGAGTGGCCGCCGGTGCCGCCGGTGAGAGAAATGCGCCAAGCCTCACCCCCTGGAGCGGGGCAGGTATCCAGAGCCCGGGTCCAGCACTCCCGCCGGCCTCCGGCGGAGCCCACAATGGCTCTGCCCAGGTGGAAGCCGTCGGTGTTGAGCAAAAAGGCCGCCCCCGCCAGCCAGGCCGGGTCCACCATCTTGGCCCCCTCCAGGCCCATCTCCTCGCCTACGGTGAAGAGGAAGCGCAGGGGGCCGTGACTTATCCCCCGGCTCACCACCCACAGGGCGGCGGCATTGCCCAGGTTGTTGTCCGCCCCCAGGGAGGAGCGGCGGTCGGTACACAGATATCCGTCCTGTTCCAGAATGGTCACCGGATCGGTGAGGGGATCGAACCCGCTGCCGGGAGCCACGGCGCACACCATGTCCATGTGGCCCTGGAGGATGAGCAGAGGCTCCCCCTCCCGGCCGGGGGTGGCGGGGCAGTCCGCCATCACGTTGCCCGCCTCATCCCGGACGGGGGAGAGGCCCAGGCCCCGGAGAAACTCCATGTAGTCCTGACCCACTGCCTCCTCGTGGTGAGAGGGGTGGGGATGGCGGGACAGGGTGCGGAAGGTAGTAATCACCCCGGCGGTGATGTCCGCCCGGGAACCGAGACGATCAGATAATGTCATATGCGTTCTCCCTTTTTCTCTGGCGTGTTTTCTTCATTGTACCACATTCCCCCAAAGGGGGCATCTTTTCCTTGACAAAATCTCCTCCGCCGGTATAATAATGTCTATTGAATAAACCGTAAATCGGTTTATTCGCGCGGCGATAGCCGCGCAATTCCATAAAAACGGCTTAAGAAAGCCGCTTTTATGGAATTCAGCCATTGTTACAATGCGTATTTCCGCTGGTGCGTCTCAACGCATCAGCGGAAGGTGCAAGGTTTTTGAAATATTTTGTCCAAAAACCTTGCACCTGAACAAAGCCAAGGCTTTGTTCAATACGCATTATAATAGTGCATTAAGGTGTCATGACACCTGTAATGACTTTTTGACAGAGGAACTGGTTATGGGACAGATTTCGGCATTTCTCAAAAAGAAAAACATTGTGATTTCCGCCAAGCGGTACGGCGTGGACGCCCTGGGAGCCATGGCTCAGGGTCTGTTCTGCTCCCTGCTCATCGGTACCATCCTGGACACCCTGGGCAAACAGCTGGGGCTGGCCTTCCTGGTGGAGGTGGGCGGTTACTGCTCGGCCATGAGCGGCGCGGCCATGGCGGTGGCCATTGGCTACGCCCTCCAGTCGCCCCCCCTGGTGCTCTTCTCCCTGGCCACGGTGGGCTATGCCGCCAACGCCCTGGGCTCCACCACCCTGGACGGCGGTAAGGGAGCCGGCGGACCTCTGGCGGTGCTCTTCATCGCCGTCATTGCCGCCGAGCTGGGCAAGGTGGTCAGCAAAGAGACCAAGATCGATCTGCTGGTCACCCCTCTGGTGACCATTCTCTCCGGCGTGGGACTGTCCGCCCTGTGGGCCCCCGCCATCGGTACGGCGGCCTCCGCCCTGGGTGACTTCGTCAAGTGGGCCACCGTCCTCCAGCCCTTCTGGATGGGCATTCTGGTATCGGTGGTCATCGGCATCGCCCTCACCCTGCCCATCTCGTCGGCGGCCATCTGCGCCGCCATCGGCCTCACCGGACTGGCGGGCGGCGCCGCGGTGGCGGGCTGCTGCGCCAACATGGTGGGCTTCGCCGTGCTCTCCTTCCGGGAGAACCGCTGGGGCGGCCTGGTGAGTCAGGGCCTGGGCACCTCCATGCTCCAAATGGGCAACATCGTGAAAAATCCGAAAATCTGGCTGCCTGCCATTCTCACCTCCGCCATTACCGGGCCTCTGGCCACCTGTGTCTTTGGATTCCAGATGAACGACCCGGCCTCCGGCGTGGCCTCCGGCATGGGCACCTGCGGCATGGTGGGCCCCATCGGGGTATACACCGGCTGGGTCAACGACGTGGCCACCGGGGCCAAGGCCGCCATCACCGCCTTCGACTGGACGGGAATGATCCTGATCTGCTTTGTGCTCCCCGCCGTCCTTACCTGGCTGTTCGGCCTGTTCTTCCGCAGGATCGGCTGGATCAAAGAGGGAGATCTGAAGCTGGATTGATCTACACCATATATAGCAACCCGGCGCGGCAAATTGCCGCGCCGGGTTTTTCTGCCTTTTGACAGATTAGGCCGGTCTGTGTTGTTATAAGGGTGAAAGGAGGGAGGGCCATGGAGGAACAGCGGGCCCGGGAGCTGGTGGACCGCTATGCCGACGCCATCATTCGCCTGGGCTACACCTGGCTGGGGGACCTGGACGACGCCAAGGACATCTGTCAGGAGGTGCTGCTTAAGCTGCTGGCCGACGGGCGCACCTTCCCTGACCGGGGACAGGAGCGGGCCTGGGTGGTGCGGGTGGCCATCAACCAGTGCAAGAACTGGAAAAAGAGCGCCTGGTTCCGCCGCCGGGCGCCGCTGGAGGAGGGGCTCCACCTGAGCGTGGAGGCTCCGGAGCCGGAGGACGGCTCCCTGCTGGAGCAGGTCAACCGCCTGCCCCCCAAATACCGGCAGGTGCTCTACCTGCGGTACTATGAGGACTACGAGGTACACGAGATCGCCGCCCTGCTGGGCCAGAGTCCCGCCCTGGTGAGCACCCACCTGGCCCGGGCCAAGGCCAAGCTACGGCAGCAGCTGGGAGGGAACTGCTATGATGGATGAACGCTATCGGGACGAACTGGACCAGATCAGGCTGACGAAGGAGAGCAGGGAGGAACTGGCCCGGGCTCTGGCAGCCCGGCAGGAACAGCCCGCCCAAAGACCCCGCCGCCGGTGGAGCCGCACCGCCGTGGCGGCCGCCGTGCTTGCGGCGGTGCTGGTGGGCTCGGTGGGTGCGGCGGTGGTGGTGCCGCCGGTGGTGCGCAGTTACTTCGGCGACAGCGCCGGATACCGGCAGAGCGCCATGAAGTTGGGGGAGTCCATCACCAAAAACGGCTGGACCATGACTCTCACCGACTGCATGGCTGACGACTATACCATCTACCTGGGGGTCACCCTCACCGCCCCGGAGGGGACGGTGCTGGACTGGGAAAATGGGTATTTCTTTGACGAATGGGGTTCCCCCACCTTCCCGGAGCTGGAGTACGGCAGCGCGGGAACCTACACCCAACTGGAGGACGACGATCCTACGGACAACCAGATCCGCTTTTTGCTCACCAGCTACTACGCCTCCTATGAAGAATCCCTGCACGGTCAGCTCATGGAGGTCACGCTGGGCAAGCTCTTTCACTATGCCGGCTGGAACGGTAACGAATATTCCTATGAGGAGATCTACGACTGCGACGAGACCTGGACCTTCCGCACCACCCTGAACTACCCGGACCACATCATCCGGCTGGAGCCCAATGTCTCCGTCCACACCCTGGACGTGGACGCCACCATTACGGAAGTGGTGGTATCTCCCCTCAGTGTGTATGTGCATATCGAGGGGGAGGCCCTCAAGGGTCACCACAGCTGGGTCCCCAAAAACGCCCCCGACGGCTGGTATGGCTGTGTGGAGTACCAGGACATCACCCTCTACACCAAGGACGGCACCGCCATTCCTATGATGGACGACCAAGCCTGTAGTGGGTGCAGCGGCGGCACAGACCCCACGGAGGACGGCTGGATTCATCTGGTCCGCCGCCCCGACACCCCCCTGGACGTGGAAAACCTGGCCTCCATCTCAGTCTGCGGGGTGGAGATCCCCCTGGCGTAAAGCCCGGCAATACTCCATAAAGACGCTTCCTGGTTTCAGGAAGCGTCTTTATATTTGCACTCCTATTTGAAGGGGGGGCTCCACTACACCGGAAAGAACAGACAATGCTTGGGCATAACAGATCAGCCGAGCCAGGGGAACTCCGTGAGAGAGCATTTGCCCGGATGGATAGGCCAGTTCATCCAGGGCGGCACTTTTCCCGTCCAGGATACCTCTGTGCTGCTCAAAAAGCCTTCGGACAGTCCTGTAATAGTCACAGTCTCCCTCCGGCAAATCCATCTGTAAAACGCCGGATACCGCCTCCCATGCCCCCAGATGGGCCTCAAATTGGGCCAGCCTGCTTTCATAAGCAGCATACCTTTTTTTATCTTCCCGCAGATAAAGCAGGTATGTTTTGGTATTCTTCAACTGCACTGAGGTCCGAAGCAGATCTGTCCGCTGTACTTGGGAAAGGGGCAGCGTCTGCTCCATCAGCGGGCACAGCCGCTCCTGCAGCTCCTTCAGACTGTCTTCCACCAGGATGCCGTAATCCGGCGCAAAGAGCACCACATTCAGGCCATATCCGATCAGTACGCCCAGCAGCACATAAACCGGCCGCATCAGTGGATAGAGTTCATAGCCGGGGGTCATGAGGATCACCAGATAGCCGGGCATCAGCATGGTGATATCTGCAATGTTCAGACGCAATTTTCGGTTGATGGCCGCTGTGATAAGAAGGGACAATGTCATAGGCAGAGCCAGCCGCTGGGAGTCGTGCAGCCAGGGAACCCACCGAAACCACAGATAGAGAGGATAGGCCACAGCCACGCCAATAACCTGCGCCAGCATCCGCTTTCGTATGTAGGTGCTGGTCCTGCTTACGGTGGAGCCATGGGGAATGGTCATGATGGCGCTGACGCTGATGCTGGCAGTGGCCTGAAAACCCAGGGCCCACACCAGAAAGAAGCCGATATAGGAGGCCAGGGCCAGTTTGGTTAATGTTACCCTGTCCTTCAAAAGAAACAGATTATTTTTTCGTTTCCATCTTTTCAGCATCTGCTGGCCCTCCTTTCTGCACAACGGGATGGATGAAAAGAAGTCCCGGCACAGCGGTACAAAATGCACCTTCCCCCGGGCACATGACCATGCACCCGGGGGAAGGTGCAAAGACCATTGGATCTCCGCTTTTTGCAGCCACACCTTACGGAACCGGAACCGATGTTGGGATGCTCTCCCAAGTGGATTTACGGGAAAATGCAAGTCGGCGGCAGACTGAAGACAGGCCGCAAGATACCGGCAGCTTGCTGATACATGGGTTCTGACATTGCGTAGAAGTGTCTGTGGGCGTTCCGGCGCTACAGCAGTGCGTTAAGCTGCTCTTCCGCGTCTCTCACCATCTCCTCGATAATCTCTTTGGCAGAGAGGATGGAGTGGATGCGTCCGACGCACTGTCCCACCGGGAAAGACCCGCTTTGGACGTCTCCACTTTCATAGCACTGCCGCTGTCGGCGGCCGTTGACAATGTAAAGCACATCCTGCAAAGTGGGATTTCCGTGGGCCTCAAGTTCATAAAGCGTGGTACACGCCTGATTTTTCCAGACTCGGCAGGCATTTTTAATGGTCTTTTGTACCAGGAAAGTGTCTTTTTCCGTGGCCTGGAGCATCACATTTTTGAAGTTTTCATGCAGAGGACACTCTTTACAAGCCAAAAAGCGGGTACCCATAATCACGCCGCTGGCCCCCAAGGCCCGGGCAGCCAGATAGCTCTTTCCATCGCAAATACCGCCGCCCGCCAGAACGGGGAGCTTGACCGCAGCCACAATACTGGGCAGGAGCACAAAGGTACCCACATAGTCCATGCCGGGATGTCCGCCGGCCTCAAAGCCGATCATACTGATAGCGTCCACGCCGGCAGCCTCCGCTTTGAGGGCGTGCTTTACCGAGGCTACTTTATGGATGACCTTACACCCGGCCCGGTGCAGCGCGGGCACGTAGTCCGCCGGCGATCTGCCTGAGGTCTCGATGACCGGTACCTGCTGCTGAATCGCCACCTCCATAAATTCATCGGTGCGATCTCCGGCCGCCAGATGGGGAAGCATGGATATATTGAGTGCAAATGGACGGTCGGTCAGCTGCCTGGTCCGTTGGATCAACGCAATCAACTCCTGCCGGTTCTCGGAAAGAGAGGCGTTTATGGTACCAAGCCCTCCTGCGTTGGAGACTGCCGCGGCCAGAGACGGGGTCGCCAGCCACTGCATCCCTCCTTGCATGATGGGATACTGAATTTGAAGCAGGTCACAGAGCGCAGAGGCTTTCATCATAAGTTCTCCTTTCCGTTCCGGAATGTAGCATCTTAAAATCCATAGAGCAGCGGTACGGCAAATATGGTGACAATCACTGCGATGATGTTAAAAAGTCCGCCTACTTTCACATAGTCCGAGAAACGGTAGCCGCCAATCAGCACCATGGTCATGGGCGGCGTTCCGATGGGCGTTGCAAAGGCCAGATTGCTGGCAATAATAATTCCGATCACAAAGGTAATGGGATCAGCGCCCATTTTCAGCGCCACATCAATGCCCAGAGGGGCCAATACCGCCACTGTGGCCGTGTTGGACATCACATTGCTCAACAGGGCAGTCAGCAGAATGATCATTCCAAAGACCAACAGAACATTTCCGCCATTCTGGCCGAAGCTGTTGACCAGCGCATCGCCGATCAGGTTAACCGCGCCGCTCTCTTCCATGCCGTTGGCAAATCCGATGGACCCGCCCAGCACAATGATGGTAGACCAGTCCATGGTCTCAAACACCCGCTTTTGGGAAATGCAGCCGGTCAGAATACAGGCACAGGCACCCAACAGAGAAATAATGCCAAAGCTAAGGACACCCGAAATAAAGCCAATGACGCAGCCAACCAAAATCAGGCCGGAAACAGCCTGCTTCCAGGTGCTTTGCGAAACTTTCTGCTGAGTCGTGCTGGTATTGGGAACCTCAGGGAAATTGAAGCACCGCTCCTGAAGCCCGTAGCCAACCGTGAGGAAGTAAATGAACATAACAATGGCAATGAGGATACCAATCTTGGTCAGTTCAAAAAAGGTCAGTCCCCGCAGGCCATCAGTTTCCAGCAGGATCTCCTGCGCCACCATCTGGGGCGTGGAGCCGGACTGGGTACAGAAACCGCCTACCACCGACGCAATACCCATGGCCATATAGCAGTTCTTCTTTTTGATCTTCCCGTTGGAGCTCTGGGCAATGGAGGCCACCAGAGGCAGGAACATGGCTACGGCGGCGGTATTGCTGACAAAGGCGGACAACACGGTAATAATGATCATTACAATGAGAAGCAGCCGCTTTTCCTTGCCGCCGATGATAGGCAGATTCAGGATGGAAGCGCCCAGCTTTTCTGCCAGACCTGTCTCAAAAATGGCATTGCCAATGATGATCACCCCAGCCACCATCATAACCGTATCAGAACCGAAAGCTGAGATGGCGTCGGCAGGTTCAATGATGCCAAAAACCACCATTGCCAGAGCCCCCAACATGGCAGTCAGAGGCAGGGGTATCACCTGTACGGCAAAAGAGATGATAACCAGCACAGTAATGATCAGCGCTATGACCAGCTGGGGCATAACATTACCTCCTCAGGTATACTTGGCTGGGGCACCCAACGGTTTGAATTACGGATTCCACTTCTTCTGCAGTTGATCGATCTCGTCCTTCGTCATGCCCAGCCGCTCCAGTACACTGTAGTTGCAGTTGCCCAGCGCGGGAGAGGGTTTGGAAACGCCGGGCGTTTTGGAAAAGGTGACGTTGACGTTGCGGGTCAGCCAGGAACGGAGGGTGGTGATATCCTCCGGTAGGTCCACCTGGGTCAGCCACTCATTCTCCAGTACATGGGGATCTGTGCTGACCTCTTTCATGTTGCTGACCTTGCAGCTGGGGATCTCTGCCTCTTCCAGGGCCTTCAGCGCCTGATCCGTGGTCTCAAATCCCCCAAGCCACTCCTCGATCATATTCCGGTGTACCAGGCGGTGATCAATACGCTCCTGCTCGGTCAGTCCCGCCAGCTCCTCATGGCCCAGCAGGCCGGCCAGCCGGGCCCAGACATCGTCCCGTTCCACACAGATAATAAGGTAGCGTCCGTCCGGTCCCTTGAACTGACCGTACGGGGCGTGGTAGGGGTGATCGTTGCCGGAGCGGGTCTTGTACTGGCCGATGTTGTAGTCCAGCACCGTGTCGTTGTTGAACAACAGGTTCTGGAGCAGAGAGGCGTCGATCATCTGTCCCTCGCCGGTTCTCATATGGTGGAACCAGGCGGTCACCAGGGCGGAATAGGCATTCAGTCCGGCCCAGTAGTCGCCCAGAGTCATGCCGCTTTTCATGGGTGCGCCATCGGCCTCGCCGTTTAGATCCATCTGGCCGGACATGGCCTGGGCAATCAGATCATAGCCGGGCCGCTTGGAGTAGGGCCCCACAAGCCCGTAGGCAGACACAGAGCAATAGATGATGTCCGGCTTTATGGCGGCAAAGCTCTCATAGTCCATGCCGAACTTTTTCATGATACCGGGGCGGTAGCTCTCCACCACGATATCGCACTCCCGGACCAGCTGTTCGACAATACGCTTTCCGTCCGGATCGCCAAGATCGATGGTAATGGACTGTTTTCCCCGGTTGCACCAGAAATGGATAAAGCCCTGGCCATCCATCATGGGGGGAAAGCTGCGGTTATCGTCGCCCCGCACCGGGCGTTCCACTTTGATTACGGAAGCGCCGTAGTCGGCCAGCATGGCGGTGGCCACCGGCCCGGCCACATTGGTGGTGAAGTCCAAGACTCTCAGTCCCGAAAGCAGGTCTTGCATCGTTTTTCCTCCTTTACACATCGCGTCATGGGATGACAGTCATTCCCTCAGCCCCAACTGTGCGGTGACAGCGCTGTCGTGTTCGCCAAGATCGGGCGCCTGTCCGATCTTGCCGGGGGTTTTGGAGAATTTGGCGTTGGTACTGTGGGTCAGATAGGTGGCCTTTCCCTTGGCCTGGAGGCTGGTGGGGGTAGGCGCCTGCACCAGCCAGCCCACCTGGGCATCGGTGTAGTGGGGATCAGAAAAGACCTCCTTGGCGCCATAGACCTGGCAGGAGGGGACGTTGCCCTCTTCCAGCAGCTTGATGGCGTCCTGGATGTTGTCAAAGGTCTTGAGCCAGGTCTCCAGCATCTCCACTACTTCAAAGCGGTTTGCGGTACGCTGGCTTACGGTGGAGTAGCGGGGATCGTCGATATACTCCGGATGGCCGATGATATGGCATAGAGAGCTCCAGATCTTGGCGTTGAGGCCGCAGATGATGACGCTCTGGCCGTTGTTGCCGTAGAACAGGCCGAAGGGGGACAGGGCGGGATGGTGGTTGCCCTCTCTGGTGGTGTAGACATTGACATTGATCCGGTCCACGGCGCTGTTGAGCCAGATCAGGTTGCGCATGGTGGACACGTCGATGGCCTGTCCCTCACCGGTTTTGAGCCGCAGGCAGAGGGCCGCCACAATGGCGGAGTACGCGCTCTGGGAGGCGGCGTAATCGCCCACCGGCGTACCGTGCTTTTCCGGGGGACCGTCCATCTCTCCGGTGATCTCCATGACGCCGGAGAGAGCCTGAGACATCAGATCATTGCCCTCTTTATCCCGGTAGGGGCCTGTCTGACCGAAGGGAGTGACGGAACAGTAGATCAGTCCCGGATTGGCGGCCGAGACCGCATCGTAACCCAGCCCCTTTTGGGCCAGATATCCGGGCTTGAAGTCCTCCACCACCACATCGGCTCCGTTCATCATCTGACCAAGGACAGCAACATCCCGCTCTGTCTCCAGATCCAGGACTACAGACTGCTTTCCCCGGTTGAACCAGCAGTGGACCAGGCTTTCACCCTCCAGAAAAGGCGGCATTTTCCGCAGGGGATCGCCGTCAGGACCCTCCACCTTGACCACAAGGGCACCGTAGTCGGCCAGCATGGCGGCGGCACCCGCTCCGGCCACGGTGGTGGTCAGATCCAGAACCTTGATATCAGATAACATCTGTTTCACATTACACCCTCCTTACTGTCCTGTAAATTCCGGCTTTCGTTTCTCCAGGAAGGCATAGACCGCTTCCTTATAGTCCGGCGTGCGGGAGGTCTCATACATATAATCGGCCTCCCGGAGGTTGAATTGCGCCAGATCACGGTAGAAGAACTCATAGCTCAACCGCTTCTGACGGGCAATGGCCTGGGTGGGCATCCGGGCCAGCTGTTCCGCCAGCGCCAGCGTCTCCGCCTGAAGCTGCTCCTCCGGTACCAGTCCGCTGGCAAGCCCCAGGCGCAGCGCCTCCTGGCCGTCCACCATACTGCCCAGCATCATCAGCTCGCAGGCCTTTGCCGCCCCTACCATGCGTTCCAGGAAATACATACATCCCGTATCGCCGGACAGGCCCATATTGATAAAGGACATCCCCAGCTTGCTCTTGGGGGTCATGATCCGGAAATCACAGGACAGAGCCAGCGCACAGCCTGCGCCCGCCGCCGCGCCATTGACCATGGCAATGACCGGCTTGGGACAGGTACGGACCGCCTGGGTCATTCTGCCGGCCCGAATCACATTTTCCCGCTGAATGAAGGTTCCGCTTTCAATATAACCCCGGAATTTACGGATATCGCCGCCGACGGAAAAGTGCTTTCCCTCACCGGTGATAACGACAACGCGGACTTCCGGATCTCTTCCACAGGCCTCCAGAGCTTCCGCCACCGCAGTATAAGATTCGGAAGCAAGGGCATTGCTGACCTCCGGCCGGTTCAGCGTAATCGTCGCGATGGCTCCGCTGCGGCTAACCCGAAGCAATTCATTGCCCACAGGGTCACTCATAGGAATACCAGCCCTTCCCGGTCTTTTTGCCGTAGTCTCCCCGGAGGAAGCGCTCCTCCAGCGCACGGGGGGGACGGTCGGCCTCGTCGCCCGTCTCCTTATAGTGCCGCTGGCGGTTGTAGTAGTTGATGTCCAGGCCGGTGAGATCCATCAGCCGGAAGGGGCCCATGGGATAATTCAGACCCAGCTCGGCTCCCTTGTCGATATCCTCAAAGGAGGCAATACCGTTCTCCAGCAGGAAGTATCCCTCGTCCTGCACCGCCCGCAGCAGACGGTTCACCACAAAGCCCTCGATCTCCTTGTTGACCACGATATAGGTCTTGCCCACGGCGGACACAAACTCCTTCAGGGTATCGATGGTCTCATCGGCGGTGTGCTCACCCCGGACGATCTCCACCAGCTTCATCCGCATAGCGGGATTGAAGTAGTGCAGGTTGGCCAGCCGGCCGGGATCGGAAAAGAGGGGAGCAAATACGGAGGAGGGGATGTAGCTGGAGTTGGAGGTCACAATGGCGTGGGCGGGCGCGATCTTGCTGACGGTGGTAAACAGCTCCCGCTTGGCCTCCTCCTCCTCAATAATGGCCTCGATCACCAGATCCGCCTGCTTCAGCGCATCCTCCAGAGGCTGATCCACTGTCAGACGGCCCAGCGCCGCCTCCATCTCTTCCTGGGTCATTTTGCCCTTTTCCACCGAGGTGGTCAGGTAGGACTTGGCCCATGCTCCCGCTTTCTCCAGTGCGGCGGGGAAGGAATCGGTCAGTGCCACCTGAAATCCGCTTACAGCCCCGTTCAAGGCGATCTGTCTGCCCATGACGCCGGCGCCGATGACGCACACGTTATGAATTTTTTCCATTCGACATTCTCCTTTATCAATTCGCAGACGGATGCTCAGCAGGCCTCAAATATGGCGGCAGCGCCCATACCGCCGCCGATGCACATACTGACCAGAGCATAGGTGCCGTTCTGACGGTGGAGCTGTGACAGCGCCTTGCTGACCAGGATGCCGCCGGTGGCGCCCAACGGATGGCCCAGCGCGATGGCGCCGCCGTTGATATTGACCTTGGCCATATCCAGATTCAGCGTACGGATGCAGGCGATGGCCTGGGAGGCAAAGGCCTCGTTGAGCTCGATCACATCCATCTCATCGGCGGTATGGCCGGTGAGCTTCATAACCTTTTCAATGGCGGAAATGGGGCCGATACCCATGTAGCAGGGGTCCACGCCGGTGACGGCATAGCCCACATACTTTGCCAGGGGCCGGATGCCCAGAGCCTGGGCCTTTTCCGCCGACATGAGCACCACCATGGAGGCACCGTCGTTGGTGGGGGAGGAGATGGCGGCAGTGACCACGCCGTCAGGCTTGAAGCAGGGCTTCAGCTTGGCCAGAGCCTCCAGGTTGCTGTTGGGACGGATGCACTCGTCCTTGTCAAACACAAACTTGTTGCCCTCGTCGTCCACGGCGTCCACAGGAATGATATCTTCAGCCAAAATACCGGCGTCCTGAGCCTTTGCCGCCTTCTGATGGCTTTCTACGGCAAATTCCTCCATTTCCACCCGGCTGATGCCGTACTGCTCGGTCACGTTTTCCGCCGTGATGCCCATGCTCATGTAGGCGCCGGGCTCATGATCGTCCAGCCACGGGTTGCGGAACTCCGGGTTGCCGATCCCCATGTAGGGGATGTCGGTCATAGATTCCACGCCGCCGGCCACGATCACCTCAGCCTCGCCGCTGCGGATCATATTGGCGCCGGTGGAGATGGCCTGAAGGCTGGAGGCACAGAACCGGTTGACGGTCTGACCGGGTACGCTGTAGGGCAGCTGGGCCCGGAGGGCCACCAGGCGGCCGATGTTGTAGCGCTGGGTCAGCTCCGGCTTGGCGCAGCCCAGAATCACGTCCTCGATGGCTTCCGCAGGCAGCTGAGGCACTTTATCCAGTACGCCCCGCAGCACCTGAGCGCT
Organism: Flavonifractor sp. An4; assembly: GCF_002161755.1. Classification (NCBI taxonomy): domain Bacteria; kingdom Bacillati; phylum Bacillota; class Clostridia; order Eubacteriales; family Oscillospiraceae; genus Flavonifractor; species Flavonifractor sp. An4. The sequence continues at coordinate 38,868 of NZ_NFIL01000020.1, forward strand.
GTATTCGATGGGATTGGTGTTTTTCAGGGAACCTTTTCCGGCTCTGGCAACTGCGCTGCGGCCGTATGCAACGATGACAACATCTCTCATGATGTTCCTCACTTCCTTTGCTTATGCAGGATAGTTAATGAAAGGTTTTTGGGGGGTAACAATGTAATTGGGTCCGGTTAATGGCCGGAAAATTCAGGGCTGCGCTTTTCCAGGAAGGCGGTCACGCCCTCCATGCGGTCGTCGCTTGCGATGACCAGGCCATAGCTGAGAGTCTCGATCATCATACCGGTATCCTCGTCGGTGGACAGGGCCGCGTTGACCGCCTGCTTGGCCAGACGGACCGCAAAGGGTCCCTTTTGGGCAATGCAACGGGCGGTCTCAAAGGCGGCATCCATCAATTCCTCCGGCGCCACCACCTTGGTGGTCAGGCCCATGGCCAGGGCCTCCTCCGCCTTTACGATGCGTCCTGTCAGGATCATCTCCTTGGCCCGGCCCACGCCTACCAGCTTGGCCAGGCGCTGGGTTCCTCCGCCGGCAGGCAGAATGCCCAGCCCCAGCTCCGGAAGGGCATAGGCCGCCTTTTCCGAGGAAATACGGATGTCGCACGCCATGGCCAGCTCGCAGCCACCGCCGAAGGCGTAACCGTTCACCGCTGCGATCACTGGCAGCTTGCAGGCAGCCAGTTTGCGAAGGGTACGCTGGGCCAGCACTTCCAGCGCAGACACCATGGTGCGTTCTTTCAGGAAGTTGATATCAGCGCCGGCCACAAAGGCCTTCTCACCGGCGCCGGTAATAATGATGCCCTTTAATGTGGGCGTCTGGTCGACCCAGTCCAGAAAGGCAGAGAGCTCCTTCCAGCAGGCCTCGTTCATTGCGTTGCGAACCTGGGGACGATTCACCGTGAATACCGCAATATCATCCGTTACAGTTAATGTAAAATGCTCAAATTCCATAGAAACGTCTCCCGTCTGTTCTAGGATATTGGTTTGCACTTTGCCGGGAATGAGAACGCCTGCCTGCCGGATGGAAGGAAAACGCTCAGGGGCTCCGGCAGGCAGGCGTGTTAGCATCCGCTGGTTCGGGCGATCCCGTGGTTACCAGTTGGTGGAGTAACGAGTGGCGTCGTTGATGATATAGGCGTCAGTGAGGGGCAGGATGGTCTCGTCCCAAATGCGGTCATACTCAGCCTTGTCGTGAACGGGCTTGGTGTTGATGATCTCCAGCAGCAGGGCGTCTCTGCCTTCGCCGTTCTCCTGGCTGGACAGCTGCTTGGTGGCATAGGTGGCCATATCGGTCACATAGAAGCTGAACATCTGGTTGATGATCTCGTCCTCGATGTCGTACAGCTTGGCCGCCTCCAGAATGAGCTGGGCATAGGGCGCCATGGTGAACATATGGCCCAGGTTGAGCATATAATCCATGTTCTGGCGGTTGGTGCGCTCCTTGGGAGGAATGGGATACTTCTCGAAGAGGGTCCGCAGCGCCTCAACCTGCTTGGCAAAGGCCTTCACGTTGGGCAGCTCACAGGCGTTGAGCACCTTGCGGTAGTCGGCAAAGGTCACGTCGCTCATCTTGCCGTAGCTCTGGTGGAACACGCAGGAGTCGTCGCTCTGGCCCAGCTTGGGCAGCTCGGGGTAGTCCTCGTGGTGGAAGAAGTAGCCGTCGATGAACTTGAGGATGAGGGCCAGGTTGACGTGAGCGGTACCCTCCAGGCGGGGAGAGGACTGGATATCGCGGGTGGCCTGCTCCATATAGGTCTCAGACTCGAAGCCCCGGGCGGTCACGGCGTCAAACAGCTGGTACACGGCGGTCACGCCCTCCAGGGCGGCCTTCATCTTGGAGACGGGGTTGAACAGCAGGTAGCGGCGGTCGGTGGCGGAGCTGGACTTGAAGTAGTCAATGGCACGGAAGGCAAACAGACGCATACCGACGGTACGCAGATAGGCCTCTACGAACATCTTGCGGACGTGGGGCATATCGGTGACGCGATGGCCGTACAGCCAGCGGTTGTAGGAGTGGTGCAGGCACTCGTAGAACGCGTGGGTGGCCACGCCGATGGGGGAGACGCCCACCTGGAACTTGCCAATGTTGACGGTGGCCAGAGCGTCGTCCCAGGCCTTCTGGCCCCGGGTGATCAGGTTCTTTTCATCGGTGGGATAGTCCACCAGCAGGTACTCGCCCACATAGCCGGTGTGGAGGTAGGAGGCGTTGATGTGCTTTCTGTCGTTGTAGTGGATGTCCTTGGGATCGGCCTGCACCCAGGCCCAGTCGCCCCAGTTGCCGTCCTTGTCCTTAAAGCGAGCGAAGGTGGAGATCAGGCCCCGATCGGAGTTGCCGATATAGTACTTCTCGCCGTCGGTACGCATCTTGCCGTCAGGCAGCTCGGTGATGCACATCTCGTTGGCATACAGGTCGGCGCCGTGCTCCTTCTCAGAGCAGCCGAAGCCAAACACGCGCCCGTCAATCAGGTCCTGAGCAGCCTTGTTCTTGATATACTCGTTGTCGCTCATCCAGATGGGGCCCAGGCCCAGAATGGACACCTGGAAAATATAGCGGCAGGCCAGGTTATAGAAGCTGAGCATCTCGTTGTATTCGGTGATGCGGCGCAGGTCGAACATGGCGTTTTCCGGGTCCTTGCCGTATCCCTTAGGAGTGAGCATCAGGGCGAAGGCGCCGATGTCCTTCTCGTGCTTGACAAAGTATTCGGCATAGCGGTTGTTTACATCGTCCATCTTCATCTCCCGCAGGCCGTGATGCTCCAGACGGGCGATGGTGCTCTTCATGACCTCTACAGTTTTGGCGTCCAGGCCCTCGCCGGTATAGGTACTGGGATTAAACAAGAAATTCTTCGCCATTACAGGTTCCTCCTTACAAATTGTTTGATCTTAAGTTGATAATAGTTTCCCGTTTTTCAGCACAGGCCCAGGAGCATCCACAGAGGGATACAGGCCATACAGCCGATGGTGGAGGTAATCATATATACCACGGAGAAGGGCAGCAGCTGGTTGTGGGTACCCAGCTTGTTGTCTGTGGCAACAAGAGCCGCAATGTAGGGCGTATTCTGGTAGATCACGTTCCAGGTATTGGTGCTGCAGTAGCAGGTAAAGGCTACGATCCAGGGATGCACGCCGTAGACCGAGCACAGGGGCAGCAGAATGGTGGTGATCAGGACGGCGGAAGCGGTCCAGGACACAACCACAAAACGGATCACAAAGGTCAGCAGACACAGAGAGGGAATGAGAATCCAGGGATTCTGGATCAGGGGCGCCAGGGAGTCGCCCAGCAGAATCTTCACAGCGTCATTGATGCCCAGGGCGGCAAATACATCGGAGATACACAGGAACGTACCGATAAAGATCATGCTGTCCCACGCAATTTTGGAACGGAACTCCTGACGGCCAAAGACCCCTGCGCCGATCAGAACCAGACCGCCGGCAACAGCCACCATGGCGGAAGAAATCCCCAGGGTCTTTTCCAGCATCCACAGGATCAGACAAACCAGCATGACTGCCAGAGTGATCTTCTCCTTGCCCGTCATGGGACCCATTTCTTTCAGCTGGGAGATAATGGACTCCTTGGAGACGGGCTGATCATTTTTGGGCCGGTACATGATCTGAATGGCAATGGTCATCAGCAGGATGGCTACCACCAGCCAGGGAAGGGAATACAGGAACCAGTCGAACCAGCCGATCTCCTGTCCCTCGGGCATCAGTCCCACCAGGGAGTAGCTGATAAACGATGCGCTGAGGAAGCCCATGCCTGCGGAGACGTAGCCGGTGTAGAAGGACATAAACATACCATTGGCCGGCTTGGAGCAGGGCTCATAACCCATGGATTCGCTGATGTTGCGGGCCAGCGGCGCCACAATGGCGGATTTGGCCGCGGTGCTGGGGATCAGGGGGGAGATCACAATACCGGAAACCACCATGGCAATGGACTGGCCACGGAAATTTGCCGGGAAAATGTTCATCATTTGCAGCGCCATGCGCTTGAGCAGACCGGACTGGGAGGCTGCCACGCCGATACACAGCGCGCCGAACAGCAGCCACCAGGTGGAACCGCTGAAGGTGATAAACGCCGTGGAAAGCGGAACCGCACCCGTTACCACCCAGGCCACGCACATTGCGGTGGTGGCCAGGTAGTCCGGCAAAACATCCAGCAGCATCCAGACAACCGCGCCTACCAGACAACCTAACGCAATAAAGGAATTTCGGGTCAGCACTTCACTTAAAAATTCAGGTATGGGACACAGTGAGATGGCCACTGCCAAAACAACACCCAAAATGCCGCCGATCAATTTCTTCGCTTTAATGGTCATTCAACCCCTTTCGTTACCGTCACAAGGCTCTTACCTCTTTTCCCGCGCCCAAGGTTCCCTCCTTTTCTCTCTCTTGAGTCAGATCAGATCGTACCTTGCATACAAATCGCGTCTGCTGCCCCAGTATTATTGCAATGGGTGTGCCAAGACTGCACTTTACATGAAAAAAGTTTGCCAGCCCCTGTGCGGCAATCAGTTCCGGCCGGAAACAAAACCGCAGGTCAAAAAAGTGCACTTTAGATATTGTGCAAAAATTTGCACTTTGCCATGTGCACCAAACAAGAAATTGCACAAATTGCACATCCTCTTTTTCTTTCAAGTGCAACTCTTTTTTCTTTGACGCTGCAAAAGTGTGGATTGTACAGAGAAAATAAATCTGATATACTAGCGATATACATCAAAAGGCGGCCCTCAGCTCCGTTAAATCATCTCAATTCCCGTACAAAAAGGGTTTAAAGCAGGTTTTGTCTACTACAAACTGACTGTTTCGAGGTGAATATTATGCTGTTCCCTGATCCTTCCTGTATTGCTAATGAAACTATTTTGAAACTGAAAGAGCGTGGGATTTATCGTCTGATTGGAGCAGATTGGGTCTCTATTACCACCATTTCTTTTCGCGGAACCATTTATGTTGATGCCTGGGAGGACCTGAACGGGGTGGACCGGCAGATCCCTGAAGAGTTTTTGGAAAAAAATAAGCACCGACTCAGCAATGGTGAATCGGTGGAAAATATCCTGTATCGCGGCGTCTATATTTTGGTGATCCGTTTTCGAGAGACCGACAAGTATGCCTGTTACAACGTCTATTGCAAAAAAGACGGGCCTTTTGACGAAAAAGATATTATTTGGCTGAAAAGCTACTCCAAAGTCAATCTGGAAATTACCAGACTCAACAATGAGATTATCCAGAACCAGGAACTGATTGGCGCTGTCTTTGAAAGCATCACCTCTGCTGTATTGGCGCTGCAAACCGATGGAAGTCTTCTTCTTTCCAACCAATATGCCATTGATATGTTTGACCTGCCCACGGAATATGTAGGCACTAATTTCTTCTCTTCCTTTGATGACGCCGCCTCAACCCAAATTGCACAGACCATCAAGGATCTGGCAGAAGGAAAAAGCGACGCTACCGGAAAAAATCTGACCATTTATCATGAAACCAAACAGAAAATCTTTCATTTTGTCATTTCGCCCCTGAAAAACAGTAAAGAGCAGATCAGCGGCGCTGTTATGGTGGTACAGGATGTCACCCGGCAAAAAATGATGGAACTGGAATTGGAGCAGCTACGTCAATTTGGTGTACTGGGCGATATTGCAGCGGGACTGGCACATGACATTAAAAATCCCCTGATGAACATTATGGGGTGTTCTAAAATCGCCCTCTCCAACACTTGCACCGAGCAGACCCGTATGGAGTCTATGCGGATCATTCAGTACTCCGCCAGCCGGATTGACGCGGTGGTGGATCAAATGCTCTCCTACGGAAGAATTGAGAGCAGTCAGGTAAGTGATATTGACCTGAACGCCGCTATTTCTGCCTGTGTCACTATGACTGAGCGTCAAAAGTTTGATCGTCTGGTGAAAATTGATGTGGATCTGGATCCGGCGACCCCCAAAATCCGTGCCAACAGCATCCATATCCAGCAGATTTTCCTGAATGTTTTGCTCAACGCTATGCAGGCCATTCAGCAAAGCGGCGAGATCCATGTAAAAAGCTGCTATGATCCCCAGCAGCAAATAATTAATGTAGCCATTACCGACACCGGCAGCGGCATCCCAGCGGAACTGGGCGACAAGATTTTCAACCCCTATGTAACCACCAAACGCACCGGTACCGGCCTGGGTCTCTTTATTGTTAAACAAACATTGGAGAAATATGGCGGTCAAATCTCGATTACTTCTTCAAAGGACAAAAAAACGGTATGCTTGATCCGCTTGCCGGTTTCAAAGCAGACTGATGGCGGATAAAAAGGAGCGAGCCAAATGAACACGCGAGTCTTGATATCGGATGACGAGCAGGGAATTTGTCATATTCTGCGCCACGAGTTGGAGCAAGTGGGTTTTATTGTCTCAGTCAGCAATAACGGCAAGCAAACCAAACAATTCCTTGATGAACAGAGCTTTGATGTATTGCTCCTGGATATCCAGATGCCCGGGTGTGATGGCTTTCAGGTGTTGGATCATCTTAAAACTGTCCGGAGAAAGCCCGTCATCATTATGATGACTGCATACGGCAGCATTGAAAGCGCGGTAAAAGCTATGCAGCTGGGGGCCAGCGACTACATTACAAAGCCCTTTGATGTCAGCCAGCTGCTCAATAAGATCAACCGGCTGCTTCCCTCCCATCAGGTCCTTCACAAGCGGATCGGAGATGACCAAACACCAGCCTTTTGGGGCTCTTCGCCTCAAGTCAACGAAATCCGCAACACCATTGAAAAAATTAAAAACCTCAAATCAAATGTATTGATTACCGGTGAAAGCGGCACTGGAAAGGGCGTCGTAGCCAAAGCTATCCACTTTGCCAGCAATCGGGCCAAGGAACCCTTTGTTCATGTGGACTGCGGCTCTATTCAGCCTACCCTGATTGAAAGTATTCTGTTTGGTCACGAAAAGGGCGCTTTTACCGGGGCTGTTACCCAGCAGAAAGGCAAGTTTGAACTGGCCGGAGAGGGAACCCTTTTTCTGGATGAAATTGGTACTCTTTCCCTCAGCCTGCAATCCCGCCTGCTGGTAGTCCTGCAAGAGCGGCAGTTTTCCCGGGTAGGCGGCGTGGCTCAGCTGCCTGTCAAGGCAAGGATCATTGCCGCCACCAATGAGCACCTGGAAGACCAGGTGCGGGAGGGAAAATTCCGTGAGGATCTCTACTACCGCCTGAATATTATTCGAATCCACATTCCTCCCCTGCGGGAACGACTGGGCGACGTGGATGAGCTGGCCCAGGGCTTTTTACATACCCATGCGGAACTCAACGGAAAGAATATCAGAGGGTTTGACGATGAAACGGTAGCTATCCTCCACCAGTATGAGTGGCCGGGAAATGTGCGAGAGTTGGAAAACGCGGTAGAATGTGCGGTAGCCATGGCCGAAGGCCCTTATATCAAAATCCATGACATTCCAACTTATGTAACCGACCGCTGCTTTGTCAACCAGCCGTGCCCATCCCTTAATGCACCGGAGCTTTCCCTCTCCGAACAGGAAATGATGTCCATTATTAACGCACTGGAAAAATACGGCGGACACCGAGAAAAAACTGCGGCCGCCTTGGGCATCTCCAGACGCACCCTGCAATACAAGCTTAAAAAATATGGATTGATTAACACCAATCGGGACCGACCACAACTTCTTTAGAACACAAAAAGCGCGCCTTTCGGCGCGCTTTTTGCTTATTGACGGCTTTTACCGCACATAATAGACGTAGTTGTCCTTGCGGGCGGGGGCGGCGGGCTTCTCGTCGGCCCAGTAGCCCAGGATGCAGTGGCCGATGCCCTCGTAGTCGCCCTTAATGCCCCACTTGGCCAGCAGAGCTTTGCCCTCGGCGGACTCAAACTCCTCCTTGGCCCGGTGGATCCAGCAGGAGCCCAGCCCCACGGCCTCGGCGGCGTTGAGCAGGTTGTCCATGACGCAGCAGCCGTCATAGAACCAGGTGGGGAACTGCTTGTTGGCCAGCACGATGAGCACGGTGGGGGCGCCGTAGAAGGGATCCATATCCGGTTTGCCCATGATGGCGGCGTTCTGCTTGCTCAAAGCGGCGATGATCTCCTTGTCCTGCACGGCCACAATGATGGGGGACTGTCTGCCCATGCCGGTGGGGGCGTAGGTGCCCGCCTTCAGCACCGCCTGCAGCTCCTCCTCGGTGATCTGCTCCGGCTTGTAGGCCCGGCAGCTGCGCCGCTCTTCCAGTACCTTCAGCGCTTCCTGATTCATAATCCAACTTCCTTTCCGCCTCTGGGGCTGTGATTACTAAACTCAGTATACTCGTTTCCAGCCCCATCGTAAAGGAGGCGATTTTCACAGAATTTTCTATTTTGCCCCCTGGGCCCTTTGTTTTTCGGCTGACAAGCCATTTCAGGTATGATATAATGCCGTGCAGGGCAATCTGAGGAGAGGAGCGGCATAGCATGAAAATGAAAGTCATCGGATACCTGGCCCTTGTCCTGGCGATCACCGGGGTGGTACTGCTCCTGATCGCCCTCCGGGGTTGATCCCCACACAAATGAATGTGAGGTCCTTTTGTTTGAAGTATGAAAAACGGACGCTCCCCAACGGGGTGCGTATTCTCACCGAGCAGGTGCCCGGTGTGCGCTCGGCCTGCCTGGGCATCTGGGTGGGCACCGGCTCCCGCCACGAAAAGCCGGGGGAGGGAGGCGCCGCCCACTTCATCGAGCATATGCTCTTCAAGGGCACGGCCACCCGCACCGCCGCCCAGCTGGCGGAGGAGATGGACGCCATCGGCGGGCAGGTCAACGCCTTCACCACCAAGGAGTGCACCTGCTTCCACGCCCGGGTGCTGGACACCCATCTGCCCATGGCTACCGACATCCTGTGCGATATGTTCTTCCACTCCAAATTTGACGACGGCGACGTGGAGACCGAGCGTGGGGTCATTTTGGAGGAAATCGGAATGTACGAGGACAACCCCGAGGACCTGTGCGCCGAACGGCTGGCCGGGGTGGTCTTTCAGGGTTCCCCTCTGGCCCGGCCCATTTTGGGCAAAAAAGCCACCCTGGAACAGATGGACGGGGCCTGGCTTCGGCAGTACAAGGACAGCCACTACGGCCCGGAGTCCATTGTGGTGGCCCTGTCGGGCCGGTTCACCCAGGCCGGCGTGGACGATCTGGCCGCCCGGTTCTCGGTGCTGGAACCCCGCAAACCCATCATCAGCAAGCCCGCCGCCTACCGCAGCGGCATTGTGGTCAAGAAGAAGGCCATCGAGCAGAACCACCTGACCCTGGCCTTCCCGGGACTGTCCTTCTCCGACCCCCGGCGGTTCACCCTCCAGCTGCTGTCCTCCATTCTGGGGGGCGGGATGTCCTCCCGGCTGTTCCAGCAGGTGCGGGAGCAGAAGGGGCTGTGCTACTCCGTCTATTCCTACGGCACCTGCCACGACGACGCGGGGTACTTCGGTATCTACACCGCCCTGGGCAAGGAGACCGAACGCCAGGCTCTGGACACCATTCTGGCCGTCATCCGGGACTTCAACGAACACGGCGTCACCCAGGAGGAGCTGGACCGGGCCAGAGAGCAGTCCAAGGCCAATGTGCTGATGGGGCTGGAATCCACCCAGGCCCATATGAGCAGCCTGGGCCGGGGGGAGATGCTGGTGGGCCGGGTGCTGGACGAGGAGGAGATCATCGCCGCCTACGACGCCGTCACCCGGGAGGATGTGCGCGCGCTGGCGGAGGAGCTGATGGATCTGTCCCAGGCCTCCCTGTCCGCCGTGGGCCGGGTAGGCAAGGCGGAGGAGTACCAGGCACTGCTTCATTAACCTATGTGGAAAACCATGTGGATAATGTGCAAAACTCTTTTCTTAGGTAAATAGAAGGGGCGCCGCTGGACGGCGCCCCTTCTTTCTGTTTTTCTTTCAAACCTTTGTGCCCCAATGGGTTGGGGCAATCATGATCTGGCAGGTTGGAAAATGAGCCGAAGCTAACCCCGGCCCTTCCGCCGGTGGAAAAACGGCCCTGTGGAAGGCCGCCTTCACACAAAGACGGCCTGGACCAGAACCATGTACAGGATGGTGCCGCCGAAGATGCTCAGCAGATTGTTGTGCTTCCACAGGTGGAGCACCACCACCACCGCCACCGAGATAAGCTGGGGGAGCCAGCTTCCGGCCTGGGCAAAGGAGATGTCCTTCAGGCAGTAGATGATGAGCATGGCAATGACGGCAGGGGGCAGCACCCGGCCCAGGTAAAGGATGATCTTGGGGGGCGCGCTCCCCCGGTCAAAGAGCAGGAAGGGGAGGGCCCGGGTGAGAAAGGTGACAACAGCCATGACCGCGATGGCGGCAATGGCCCCGGCGGTGGTCAGCATTTTTCTTCCTCCTTTTCCTCCAGCTTATCCCGCAGGATAAGCAGCAGCAGTACGATCACACCCAGGGAGACAATGAGCATCTGCTGCTGGCCGAAGATCTGGCCCAGAATGATGAGAAATACGATGGTCACCCCAAATCCAAGCAGGGCGGGCAGGTGCCTGCGGTAGGCCTTCCACTGGTCCACGGCGATGACCACAAAGAGGGCGGTCATGGCAAAGTCGATGCCCTTGGTATCCACCGGGATGAGGGCCCCCGCCACCGCGCCGATCACCGAGCCGATGATCCAGTAGCTGTGGTCCAGCAGGGCGATGGCAAAATAGAAGTTCCTGGGGTTCACCCCCACCGGGGCCTGGGCGGAGGAGAGCAGGGCGTAGGTCTCGTCGGTGAGGGAGAAGATCATATAGAATTTCCGCCAGCCCATACCCCGAAACTTCTCCAGCATGGACAGGCCATATACCAGGTGGCGGAAATTGATGAGCAGGGTCATGAGGGCCACCGTACCCAGGGAGGCGGCGGTGGCCAGCAGGGTCACCCCCAGGTACTGGCCCGACCCGGCATAGATGGTGAGGGACATGAAAAAGGCCCAGATAAAGTTATAGCCCACGGCCTGGAGCATAAAGCCGAAGGCCATGCCGATGGCCAGATAGCCCATCAGCACCGGCACCGTCACCGGAAAGGCGGCGGACAGGGCTTTGCGGTCCATAGCGTACACTTCCTTTGCGCTGAGATTAAATCCATATTTTACACACTTTAGCGCAGAAAAGCAAGTGGGGCTGTGGATTTTTCTGTTTTTAAGGGAATATAGGCAGTTTATGCGTAAAAGAGTTGTGTTTTTCCACCGGGGCGGTATATAATATGGAACAATGTTATGCTGGGACCCACCGGCGTCCCATTTTTGGAGCGAGCGAGATGAAAAAGCTGTTATTTATCTACAATCTGTACGCGGGCAAGGGCACCCTGCGGGGACGTCTGGCCCCCATTCTGGATGAGCTGACGGCGGAGTGGGACGTGACCGTCCATCCTACCCGTGGGGCGGGGGACGCCACGGCGGTGGCCCGGGACCGGGCGGGGGAGTTTGACCGCATCGTATGCTCCGGCGGCGACGGCACCCTTCATGAGGTGGTGACCGGTCTGATGGAACTGCCTCCCGAGGCGCGGCCCACGGTGGGCTACATACCCGCCGGGTCCACCAACGACTTTGCCAAAAACCTGGAACTGCCCCGCACCCTGGAGGAGCTGGCGGTGGTGGCGGCAGCGGGGAAGCCCAGGCCGGTGGATGTGGGGAAGTTCAACGATCAGGATTTCCTCTATGTGGCCGCCTTCGGGGCCTTTACCGACCTGTCCTACAACACCCCCCAGCAGGTCAAGCACATTTTCGGCCATATGGCCTACCTGATGGGGGTGCTCTCCCGGCTGGGGTCCATCAAGCCCTACTCCATGACGGTGGAGCACGACGGCAAGGTGGAACTGGGCAGCTACTGTCTGGGGTTTGTGTCCAACAGCCACTCCATTGCCGGTATCCAGGCCAATCCTCACCGGCCCATCGCCCTGGACGACGGCCTGTTTGAGGTGATGCTGGTGCGCCAGCCCAAGACTCTGCTCCAGCTCCAGCGGATCTTGAAGGCCCTCACCAATGTGGAGAGCGACGACAAGGGGCTGGTGACCTGCTTCCGGGCCAACAAATTGCGCATCATCAGCGACCAGGATCTGGCCTGGACCCTGGACGGGGAGTACGGCGGGGATCACCGGGTGGTGGAGGTGGCCAACTGCCACCAGGCGGTGACCATCGTATACGGGGCGTAACGCCTGTCCCCACGATTTTATTTTGGAATAAAAGGACTTGGACCTAATATGACGACTTACGACGCTGGAACCTTTGATATTGCTGTGATTGGAGCGGGCCACGCGGGCATTGAAGCTTCGCTGGCCGCCGCCCGGCTGGGCCTGCGTACCCTGTGCTTTACCGTCAATCTGGACGCGGTGGGCAATATGCCCTGCAACCCGGCCATCGGCGGCACCGGCAAGGGCCATCTGGTCCGGGAACTGGACGCCCTGGGCGGGGAGATGGCCAGAGCCGCCGACCAGGCCTGCATCCAGTACCGGCTGCTCAACCGGGGCAAAGGCCCGGCGGTGTGGTCCCTCCGGGCCCAGGCCGACCGCCGCCGGTACCAGGAGGTCATGAAGCACACCCTGGAAAACCAGGACAACCTGTGGGTCAAGCAGGCGGAGGTCACCGATATTCTGACGGAAAACGGCCAGGTGTCCGGCGTGCGCACGGTGTACGGCGCAGAATATCAGGTCCGTGCGGTGGTGGTGGCCTCGGGTACCTTCCTGGGAGGCCGCACCATCATCGGCGAGGTGACGAGGGACTCCGGCCCCGACGGCCTGGCCGCCGCCCTGCCCCTGACCGACAGCCTGAAAGGGCTGGGGGTCACCCTCCGCCGGTTCAAGACGGGCACGCCTCCCCGCATCCACGCCCGCAGCGTGGACTTCTCCCAGCTGGAGGTCCAGCCGGGGGACCAGCAGGTGGTGCCCTTCTCCTTTGAGACCAAAACACCCCCGGAAAACAGGGCCATCTGCTGGCTGACCTACACCAATCAAAAAACTCACGACATCATCCGGGCCAATCTGGACCGCTCCCCCCTGTACGACGGCACCATCGAGGGGGTGGGCCCCCGGTACTGCCCCTCCATTGAGACCAAAATCGTCCGCTTCCCCGACAAGGAGCGGCACCAGCTCTTTCTGGAGCCCATGGGGCTGAACACCGAGGAGCTGTACCTTCAGGGCTTCTCCTCCTCGCTGCCCGAGGAGGTGCAGATCCAGATGCTCCACACCATCCCCGGCCTGGAGCACGCCGAAATGACCCGGCCCGCCTACGCCATCGAGTACGACTGTGTGGACCCCACCGAGCTGCTGCCCACCCTAGAGCACAAGAAGGTGAAGGGTCTCTACGGCGCGGGCCAGTTTAACGGCTCCTCCGGCTATGAGGAGGCCGCCGTCCAGGGCTTTGTGGCGGGTGTGAACGCCGCCCTGAAGATTTTGGGCCGGGACCCCCTCATCCTGCGGCGGGACCAGGGGTACATCGGGGTGCTCATCGACGACCTGGTGACCAAGGGCACCAACGAGCCCTACCGCATGATGACCTCCCGCACCGAGTACCGGCTGCTCCACCGGCAGGACAACGCCGACCGGCGGCTGTGTCCCATCGGCCACGCCATCGGGCTGGTGAGCGATGAGAGAATGGCAGCGGTGGAAGCAAAATACGCCGCCGTGGACCGTGAGATCAAGCGCCTCACCCACACCGGCACGGCGGAGGGCCGTCTGGTGGACCTGCTGCGCCGGCCGGAGAATACTTACCACAGTCTGGCCGCGGTGGACCCCAACCGGCCGGAGTTATCCACAGAAGTGACTGAGGCGGTGGAAATCTCGGTAAAATATCAGGGGTACATCGACCGGCAGCTGCGGCAGGTGGCCGAGCAGCGGAAGATGGAGGACAAGCCCCTGCCTGCCGACCTGGACTACCTGTCCATGGAGGGCCTGCGGCTGGAGGCCCGGCAGAAGCTGGACCAGATCCGGCCTTTGAACCTGGGCCAAGCCTCCCGCATTTCCGGCGTCAGCCCGGCGGATATTGCCGTGCTGATGGTGGCCTTGGAGAAATAAGGAGTTTATATGGAAAAAATCGTTCTGGGCCTGTCCGGCGGGGTGGACTCCGCCGTGGCGGCCAGTCTGCTAAAGGAGGGGGGCTTTGCCGTCACCGGCCTCTATCTGGACATCGGCCTGGGTGGCACCGGAGCTGAGGACGCCGCCGCGGTGGCTCAGCGTCTGTCCATCCCCTTCGAGGTGGCCGACATCCGGGCCGATCTGGAGGAGCAGGTGTGCGCCCCCTTTGCCGCCGCCTATCAGAGCGGCCGCACGCCCCTGCCCTGCGCCCTGTGCAACCCCACGGTGAAATTCCCCGCCCTCTTCCGGCTGGCTGACAAAATCGGGGCCCGCTATGTTTCCACCGGACACTACGCCAATGTGGAAAACGGGGTGCTGAAAAAGGGGAGACCCGCCAACGATCAGTCCTATATGCTGGCCCGATTGACCAGAGAACAATTACAGAGAGTTATTTTTCCGCTCGGAAATTACGAAAAGACAGAGGTTCGGGCCCTGGCCCACAACTTCGGCATTCCCGTGGCCGACAAGCCGGATTCCATGGAGATCTGCTTCATCCCCGACGGGGACTATGCCGCCTGGCTGGACCGCCGTGGGTTTTCCACACGGTCGGGCAATTTTGTGGACAAAGAGGGCAAGGTTCTGGGCCGCCACAAGGGGATCCACCACTACACCCTGGGCCAGGGGAGAGGGCTGGGGGTATCGGGGCCTCACCGGTACTTCGTCACCGCCCTGCGGCCCGACACCCGCGAGGTGGTGCTGTCCGACGGCTCCGACCTGGGCAAGTTCACCGTGTTTGGCTCCTCCCCCAACTGGATCGGAGTGGAGGGGCTGACGGAACCTCTGGAGGTGTCCGTCCGCCTGCGCCACTCCCGCACCCAGGCGGAGGGCGTACTCTACCCCCACGAAAACGGGGTGCGCATCGAGATGAAGGCCCCCGCTCGTGCCCCCACACCGGGCCAGCTGGCGGTGTTCTATCTGGGGGACACCGTGGCCGGTTCGGCCTGGATCGAAGGGGCCATGTGATGATGCTCCACAAAGGAGGGAAACCCTGTGGAAAATACACCGCTGTATGACGCCCTGACCGCCTTTGCGGCCCGGGACCCCCTGCGGATGCATATGCCCGGCCATAAGGGCAAGCCTCTGTTGGGACTGGACAATCTGGCCGCCATCGACTTCACCGAACTGCCCCCCACCGGCAACCTGTTTGACGGAGGCGGGGCCATTGGGGAGGCGGAGGCGCTGTGGGCGGAGGCATTGCATATGGACAGCTGCCTCTTCCTCACCGGCGGCTCCACCCAGGGAGTGCTGGCCGCCCTCACCCTGGCCTGCCGGCCGGGGGACAGGGTGCTGCTGGACCGGGGGAGCCACCGCTCGGCCTACAACGCCCTGGCCCTGCTGGACTTAAAGCCGGTGTATCTGGACCGGCCCTGGCTGGCCCAGGCGGGGGTGACCGGGCCGGTTTCCCCGGAACGGGTGGAGGAGCTGCTGGAGTCCAACCCGGAGATCAAGGCCCTGTGCATCACCTCTCCTACTTATTATGGCGTACTGTCCGACCTGCCCGCTCTGGCGAAGATCATGCACCGCCACGGGGGCGTACTGGTGGTGGACGGGGCCCACGGGGCCCATCTGCCCTTTCTGGGGGATTACGGGCTGAATGCCGCCGATCTGCTGGTGGTGTCCGCCCACAAAACTCTCCCCGCCCCGGGGCAGACCGCCCTGCTGTTCTCAAACGGTACCTTCTCCCACGCCGGGCTGCGGCGGGCGGCCAGCATCTACGGCTCCTCCAGCCCCTCCTATCCCATGATGGCCGCACTGGACCTGTGCCGGGCCCATATGCTGGAGGGAGGGGCGGATGCCTACCGCAAAACGGTGGAGGAAGTGGCCCGGCTGCGAAATACATTCCCCGCCCTCACGGAGGAAGTGGCCCCTCTGGACCCCACCCGGCTGGTGGTGTGCGCCCCCGACGGCTACGCCGCCCAGGATGCCCTGGAGGGGCGCAACGTATGGCCCGAAATGGCCGACGGGGGCCATGTGGTGTTCATCCCCACCTGTGCCGACAGCCGGTCGGACTTTGCGAGGCTGGAAGAGGCACTGAGGCAGGTGGATCTGGGGCCATGCCCCGGTTATCCCGCCCCACCGGAGCCGCCGGAGATGGCCCTCACCCCCCGGCAGGCCCTCTTTGCGCCCCGGCAAAGCCTCCCCCTGGAACAGGCGGAGGGACAGGTGGCCGCCTGCCAGGTAGCCCCTTATCCCCCAGGGGTTCCCGTCATTGCGCCGGGGGAGCGGGTGGACAAAAAAAGTATCGCATATTTGAAACAAATAGGTTATAATACACTGGAAGATGTTTCTGTGGCCGTCCTGTGAAAAGCGGCCTCAGCGCCGGACTTCCGGCATCTTTGAGCAGGAGGGATACCCATGAAACTGGTTCTGGCTATCATCAATCACGACGACGCCAACACTGTCACTCAGGCCCTGACGAAAAAGGGCTTTTCGTCCACCAAGCTGGCCACCACCGGCGGCTTTCTCATGGCGGGCAACGTAACCATCCTCATCGGCGTGGATGAGGAGAAGGTGCAGAACGTCATTGACATCATCAAGGAGCACTCCCACTCCCGCAAGCAGATGATCCCCACCACCACCGAGATGAGCTACGGCTACTATCCCAGTATGCCCGTGGAGGTTGTGGTAGGCGGCGCCACCATCTTTGTGGTGGATATCGAGCGGTTCGAGCGGGTATAAGATGGACCTGTCCTTATTGGCGGGCAACGCCCCCCTGAAGCGGCAGCTCTCTCTGGAGACTGCCCGGCGGGGGCTGTCTCACGCCTACATCATCAGCGGGCCGGCGGGGTCGGGCAAGCGCACCCTGGCCGGCCTGCTCTCCGCTGCCCTGGTATGCACCGGCGGAGGGGAGGTCCCCTGCATGGCCTGCTCCGGCTGTAAAAAGGCCCTGGGCCACATCCACCCCGACGTGATCCACGCCGGAGGGGAGGGGGACGAGCTCAACGTGGCCCGCATCCGGGCCATCCGGAACGACGCCTACATCAAGCCCAACGAGGCCCCCCGGAAGGTGTACATCCTGGAGGGGGCCCAGAACATGAAGGACCCCAGCCAGAACGCGCTGCTCAAGCTGCTGGAGGAGGGACCGGCCTACGCCGCCTTCCTCCTGCTCACCGACAACGCCGCCGCCCTGCTGTCCACAGTGCGCTCCCGGTGCGAGGTACTGGCCCTCTCCCCGGTGACGGTACAGGAGGCGGAGACCTGGCTGTCCGCCCGATATCCCGACCGCTCCCCGGCGGAGATCTCCAACGCCGCCGCCCGATGCGAGGGCATTCTGGGCCGGGCGGTGGACCAGCTGGAGGGCAAGGCCGCCGACGGCAAGGCTCTGGAGGGGGCGGCAGCCCTGCTGGATCGCTTCTGTGCCAAGGACGAGCTGGCCCTGCTGGAGTTCTGCGCCGGACTGGAGCGGGACAAGTGGGACCGGGATTCCCTCAACGCTCTGCTGGATGAGTTTTTACTGCTGGTGCGGGACTGCCTGGTGTGTGCCGCCGGGGCCCTCCATGAGAGCGACCCCCGCCGCCGGACGCTGGCGGAACAGGGGGCCAAGGCCCTGTCCCCCAAGGCCCTGACTGGGGCCGCCGCCCTGACGGAGCAGCTTCGCACCGCCTGCGGCTTCTATGTGGGCCCCGGCCATATGGCCGGCTGGCTGGGGGCGGGCCTGGCCCAGCTGTGCCGGTAAATCCGGCCCCAATATTTCCAATTTGGAGGTAACCATGACCGAAATCATCGGCGTCCGCTTCAAAAGCGGAGGCAAGCAATACTATTTCGATCCCCAGGGAGAGCAGGTCGCGCCCGGCCAGGGGGTCATCATCGAGACCTCCCGGGGCCTGGAGTACGGCGAGTGCGTCCAGGGCAACACCATGGTGGAGGACGAAGCGGTGGTGCAGCCCCTCCGCCCCATGGTGCGTATCGCCACCGACAAGGACCTGGAGACGGTGGAGAAGAACCACGAGAAGGAGAAGAAGGCCTTCACCATCTGCCAGGAGAAGATCGCCGCCCACGGGCTGGACATGAAGCTGGTGGAGGTGGAGTACAACTTCGAGGGCAACAAGATCCTTTTCTTTTTTACCAGCGACGGCCGGGTGGACTTCCGTGCCCTGGTGAAGGATCTGGCCGGGGTGTTCCACGCCCGCATTGAGCTGCGGCAGATCGGCGTCCGGGACGAGGCCAAGATGCTGGGCGGCCTGGGTATCTGCGGCCGGCCTCTGTGCTGCGCCTCCTTCCTGGACGAGTTCCAGCCGGTGTCCATCAAGATGGCCAAGACCCAGAACCTGTCCCTCAACCCCACCAAGATCTCGGGCACCTGCGGACGGCTCATGTGCTGCCTGAAGTACGAGCAGGAGGCCTATGAGGACGCGGTCCACCGGATGCCCAAGAACGAGTCCTTTGTGGAGACCCCTGAGGGGGCGGGCAATGTGTGCCAGGTGGACCTGCTGAAGGAGACGGTGAAGGTGCGGCTGGACAGCGCCCCCGAGACCCCCAAGTGCTTCCACCACTGTGAGCTGCGGGTGATCCGCAACGGCAAGGGTAAGCGGCCGGAGGACTATGTGGAGCCTCCCGCCCAGGAGCTGGAAAAGCTGCGGAAGGTGACTCCCGTGGAGGAGCCCCGCACCCTGACCGGCAGCGTTAACGCCGCCCTGGCCGGGCTGAGCGCGGCCCTTGAGGAGGAGAGCGCCCCCGCTCAGGAGTCCCGCCGGAGCCGCAGCCGCCGCCGGAAGAGCGGCGGGGAGCAGCAGCCTCAGCCCCAGAACAGGAAAGAGGAGGCCAAGCCGGCCCAAAAGGCCGGCCAGCCCAAGGCTCCCAGGGGAGAGGGCAAGCCCCGGCCTGAGAGCAGGCCCAAGCCACAGGAGAAGCCCGCGCCTGAAAAACCCGCCGCCGAGGGCGGACAGGCCAACGCCGCCGGGGAGAAGAAGCGGCCCCGCCGCCGGTATCACCGCCGTCCCCGTGGGGACAAGCCTCAGAATCCCAATCCCCAATAAAACAGGACGGGCGGCCAAAAGGCCGCCCGTTTTTTGGAGGTATGCGCTATGACAGAACTGGAAAAGATGATTGCCGGTGAACTGTACAACGCCGAGGTCCCCGATCTGCAGGCCATGCGGACCCGGGCGGCTCAGCTGTGCCACCAGCTGGAACAGCTCTCCCCCACGGAAGGAGAGGCCCGCCTGGCCTTGCTGAAGGAGCTGCTGGGCAAGACCGGGGAGCATCTCACCATCAACCACGGCTTCAAGTGCGACTACGGCTCCAACATCACGGTAGGGGAGCATTTTTACGCCAACTACAATCTGGTGGTGCTGGACTGCGCCCCGGTGGTCTTTGGGGAGAATGTGTTCATTGCCCCCAACTGCGGGTTCTACACCGCAGGCCATCCCCTGGACGCCCCCACCCGCAACAGCGGCCTGGAATTTGCCAAGCCCATTACCGTGGGAGACAACGTATGGATCGGCGGCAACGTGACGGTGCTGCCCGGTGTCACCATCGGCAGCGGGTCGGTGATCGGCGCGGGCAGCGTGGTGGTCCATGACATCCCCTCCAACGTGGTGGCGGTGGGCAATCCCTGCAAGCCGGTACGGGCCATTGAGAACCCCTCCGTCTGAGAATGCGGGCGACCATAAAGGTCGCCCCTGCAACGTTAAAAAAGGGCCTGTTGCAAAATAGCTGTTTTGCACAAGCCTGTCATTGCGAGCCAGTGCGCACACTGGCGTGGCAATCCGTTTCCCCGGCAAAAGGGGCGGATTCCCACGAAAAACGGCCGCC